>NZ_JAAVJL010000001.1:1200000-1500000 GCF_012863495.1 Pseudanabaena yagii GIHE-NHR1 | reverse complement strand
GAAAGGCTCTATACTGCCCTTGATGCCGCAGGTGTGGAAGTATTGCTCGACGATCGCGATGAACGGGCTGGTGTGAAGTTCAAGGATGCTGATCTCGTGGGCATTCCCTATCGGGTGGTTACGGGTAAGGCGATCGCTGATGGCAAAGTCGAAATCGTCAATCGGGCAACAAAGGTGGCGACTTTAGTAGAAATTGAGTCAGTAGTTGAATACCTACAAAACGAACTCAAGTAAACTATATAGTCCCTCGTATAGCCCATAAAAAAGAAAAAGAGTTGCGCCGCAACTCTTTTTCTTTTTTGTTGGATAAAAAGCTGTGACGAACGCGCAGTGTGCACCACAGCTTTTTTAGAAGGAAACTCCTAGAGCCAAACAAGACTGATCTTTAGTCGCGCTAAGCTTGTAAGATTCCGTTTTAATGGTCTTCGCGACAACCAACATATCCTTCTTGAAGGTTCTTCCATCAATATTGCAACTTCCCTTAAGCACAAGTAGATAATTCCCTGAATATCCATAGCTCGTTAGTGACGTACTTTTGATGATTTGAGAACTCATGCCACCCTTAGGATCTAGGGGAATGTTGTAGACCTTAACGCCACTTTTGGGATTAGTAAACGTATATTTGCTTTCCAAATCAGGATCTAACGTATTGATTTGAACAGGCGTATAGGGCTTGATTTTGTCTATGCTCTTGAAATCAGGAGGTGATGCGTAGGCAAGGATAAAGAAGCCCGTACTATTAGAGATTTTGTGGCCACTTTCAGGCGGATTGAAATAGAGAGAACCCGTAGGATAAACGCCTTTTGCATCAGTCTGTGAGCCACTAATTGTATAAACAGACTCAGTCATCGAATGATAATGTAGTCCGACGCTCCCATTGGGGATGGTATACCAAAGGATACTGATATGCTGAGTATTTGCCTCACCAGAAAGAATCAGCTTTTCTAAGTTGGGTCTAAACGTAAAAAAATTGTATTTCTTCGGATTGGCGGTGAGAGCCTTGAGATCAATGATGGTCGAGTTGCTCAGCGCCGAGTATTTGTCTTGGAGTGCGATCGCTGATTTTGGTAAATCCTTGGCTAGCGATTTGCTTAAGTCGTAGCTAAAGCTCGCTGAAAGTAGCCCCAATGTCACGAGTGGAATTCTCAACAGTTTCATTGTCGCGCAATCCTTTTTTTGATATTTCGAGAATAGGCGATCGCAAAGTATCACAGAGTCTTAGCAGACATCTGCCCTAATCGTTACAGAATGATGGTAATGAGAAACTATGGCGCGGCTTTGCCGCGCTACAGTTTCTTGTCAATGTGAAAATTGCAATAAAAGTTATAGACTAATTTGAGAAAAAATAATTGAGGCTTCTAACTTGATGACAAAAACAATCAAACAACTTTGTAGCTTTGCGATCGCGGCGATGATGTCCTGCATCTTAGCGGTAGCCTGCACCCCAACGAGCAATACGCCAACCACCAGCACAACGACTCCTAATAGTCCTAATACAGGTGGCGCTCAAACTGCAATTCCTCTGGGGATCGCGTTTGCCCAAACTAGCAATGTGGCGCTACTTGGACAGGAAGGCGTAACGGGAGCCAAGATTGCTGAAGCCTATTTCAACAAGAAAGGCGGCGTTAATGGCACACCAATTCGTCTAGTTTTTCAAGATACCGCAGGCGATGAGCAAGGTGCAATCAACGCTTTTAACACCCTAATTTCTCAAGATAAAGTGGTTGGTATTGTCGGCCCCACACTTTCACAACAGGCTTTTGGTGCTGATCCGATCGCCGAACGTGCAGGTGTCCCCGTCATTGCTGCCTCAAATACAGCAAAGGGTATTCCTCAAATCGGTAAATACATCTCGCGAGTATCCGCACCTGTCGCGGTAGTTGCACCTAATGCGATCGATGCAGCTCTCAAAATCAATCCCCAGATTAAGAAAGTAGCTGTTTTCTATGCCCAAAATGATGCGTTTAATAAATCAGAAACAGGTACTTTCCAAGAAACCGTCAAGCAAAAAGGTTTGGAACTTGCCACTGTGCAAACCTTCCAAACTACAGATACAGACTTCCAATCTCAAGTAACTAATGCAATTAATGTTAAACCTGATTTAGTAATCATCTCTGGCTTATCCGCAGATGGTGGTAATCTGGTCAAACAATTGCGGGAACTTGGTTATAAGGGTCTAATTATCGGTGGAAACGGTCTCAATACTTCCAATCTACTACCTGTATGCAAAGCGCTCTGTGATGGCATCATTATCGCTCAAGCCTATAGCCCTGAACTGAAGAATCCTATTAATACTGAATTCCGTAAGCTCTATACTGAACAGAATAAAAAAGAACCACCTCAGTTCAGTGCTCAAGCATTTACAGGTGTACAAGTATTTGTCGAAGCTTTGAGTACTCTCGATAAAACTACCAAAATCAGTACTTTGTCATTACCTCAACTTCGCACCCAACTCAATGACACGTTGCTAGCTGGTAAATATGAAACTCCTCTAGGCGAAATTTCCTTCACCCCCGAAGGCGAAATCGTGCAAAAGCAGTTTTATGTTGCCCAAATCAAAATGGAAGCTGACGGCAATAGCGGCAAGTTTACATTTATCCAATAAAAAACAGATTTTTGATGGCGCGGCAAACTAGCTTCGACTTCGCTCAGCTAACGTTGGCTGAGCGGAGTCGAAGCCTCAGGTACTTTAATTAATAGCAAGTCCCTAACAATTTAATCGCATCAAGTAAAAAGCCTTACATTGCAAGGCTTTTTTACTTGATGCCAATAAAAAGCAGTCTATCCTGCTTTATGAATAAACTGCTTTAAATTTTTGTTGGAGATATCGAAACTTTTTGAGTTATAAATTTGAGAGAGTGGCAGCTACAAACAAAAAAGCGATCGCCACAGCGTAATACTTGAAAATAAAATCGCCAATTGTAAGTTCTCTCATATACCTGCCCCTGATTCCCTTAACCCTTGCTTAACTATTATCAGTGGATTTTTTCGTGGAGCTAGTGATTTCAATCTGGTTTTGATGTGATTCTGCTCACAAAGAAATTGTGATCGCGATCATCACTTTGCTAATCCGATATAAGCCTCAATATTTTAAGCAAATCTCTCATCAAAAAGCACTGTATCTCAAGTCAATACAGTGCTTTGTAATTTTCCATACTAAATCATTACCGTTGACCAAAAAAATTTCTAAGTAGCTGGGTGCAGTTAAATATAAAACCCTAAAGCTTGTGGCGCACCCTATGCGTGCGTCACAAGCTTTAGGGTTGGGTTTCAGCTACTTAGGAAGCTTTGGGGGGGACTGATTGGTTATTAGAAGGTTTAGGGGGTGACTGCTCTGGGCGTTGATTATTTTGACGCTGCTCCTGATTATCCTGACGCTGATCTTGACGATTATCCTGACGGTTCTCACGACGGTCTTGACGCTGATCTTGGCGATTATCCTGACGGTTCTCGCGACGGTCTTGACGTTGATCTTGGCGATTATCCTGACGATTTTCGCGACGGTCTTGACGATTATCCTGACGGTTCTCGCGACGGTCTTGGCGATTATCCTGACGGTTTTCGCGACGGTCTTGACGCTGATCTTGGCGCTGATCCTGACGGTTCTCGCGACGGTCTTGACGACTATCGCGACCTTCTTGACGTTGCTCTAAACGTTGCAACTGCTCACGAAGTTCTTGACGACGTTTTTCTTGACGTTGATCTTGGTGCTGGTCACGTTGATCTTGGAGTTTTTCCTGACGTTGTTCCCGTCTTTCCTGACGCTGCTCGCGATGCTCGTCCCGTTTTTCTTGACGCTGATCTTGGCGTTGCTCACGATGCTCGTCCCGTTTTTCTTGACGATTTTCACGATTTTCTTGGCGCTGCTCACGATGCTCGTCCCGTTTTTCTTGACGTTGCTCAGTAGGTTGGGTATTTGTTTGTGCTGACGCAAGATTAGGATAAACAGAAACCGTTCCGAGTAAGGTCGCCGATAGCAACACTAGATTTAAAAACTTCATGATCTATTCCCTATGTATTCCCTATGTAACTGACATCGAATAAAAATTTCACTTTTTGTTATCCCCCCATTAAAATTAAGGATTCCCATCTCCTCAAATAATTACCATTGAAAAGTTATACAAAAGTTATACAGCGCTTGGCTTAGACCTGAAATTTTTGAAAGCGATGCTTTGCACCGCTTTCAAAAATTCTTTTATACATTTACTAACTCTTTCATGGGTGCAGCAAGAGCTTCTTCTAGGGGAGCACGTCCGAGACGCTCTTCTAGAATATTCATCACAGTACGTCCGAAGTCATCATCATCACGTTTCCATGCTTCTAGACACACTTCACCAAAGAAAGAACCTAGTGGCTCAGGATTCCAAAGGAGTTTCTTGGCAGTCCAAGGCATCATACTCATCGGGTTATAGCCTTCCTTGAGAATGTTGTTCTTGAAAGCATAGTCTTCTAGATGAGTATGAGGTTGTAATCCAATAAAGAAAATGGCAGGTTCTACTTTGTCAGCACCAAATATTGCTTCTAGCTCACGATGATAGGCGATCGTTTGGCGAATGGTGTCAAAGGTTTCATCAATGACATTAAAGGAATAGTTAACTGATACCAATTCATTGAAGCCTGCGGATTTAAGATCGCGACAGTTTTGTAAGACGGACTTGAGGTTATAGCCCATTCGCATTTTGCGGACTAACTCTTGCGAGCCACTAGTAATCCCAATCTCGAAATAGCTCATACCTGTTTCCACCATTAGCTGACAGAGATAAGGTGTGAGATTGTCGGCGCGAATATAGGCTGCCCAATGGATGTCAGTCATGCCTGAAGCCTTGACCTTTTCCAATAGTTCTACCGCATCATCAATGAATTTTTTGGCAGGAATAAATTGAGCGTCGGTAAACCAGAAATTACGCACACCACGATCGTAAAGTTGACGCATTTCCTTAATGACTTCATCGGTGGGATTAATGCGAACCTGTTTTCCTTCGATGACCGTGTAAATGCAGTAGCAACAGTTGTGAGGACAGCCGCGCTTGGTTTGCACACCGATATAAAAGTCGCGATCGCGGAAATAGTAATTAAAATCTTCCCAAATCGATTCGATATAAGCGTAGTTACAGGCGCTTTTTTCGATGGGGGCAGGTTCTTCATGAATCAGCCTTGGACGAGGTTTGGTTTCACCAACCACATAGCAGCGATCGCTTTCAATTTCCCGCCCTTGGACTAGTCGTTCTAATAATGATTCACCCTCACCTACAGAAATAATCGTTCCCTTGGGCAATACATTTCCTAATTGCTCATAGAACACACTGACTGCCCCACCACCGATCACGGCTCTGGCTTCTGGGTGATAGCGTCTTGCTCGACTTAACCCACGTCTGATTAATTGCGAATTGCGCCAAAGTTCGGTGTAGTAAGAAGTAAACAGGCGCAAACCATTCACCGCACCCCGCAATTTCTTAACAGGATTTTTGGCATAGTAAAACTCAAAGGCATTTTGGAGAGGGTTGCCGCCACGTCCGCCCACGGGTGCATAGATCTGAATGTCCCGCCAAGAGAATACGAGTAAATTGGGTTGAAACTTGTCGATCGCCCGATCTAGAGCTGCATAAAAATCTAAGGGTGGTACTGTGCCGAGATCAAAAATATTTTGCTGGACATGGGGCGCGACTTTATGGATATGGTCAGATAGATAAACTACGCCAATCGGAAAAATCGGGTTACATGGTAGGCGTACATACAAAATGCGATCGCTGCCTACTGATACTGTAGAGAGAGGTTCAGATATGTCACCAGATGAGGTGCGCGCATCGTTTTGGGGATCATTGGCAGACATAGGATTTAATCTCTAAATTTTAATAATTTTTTAATTATTTGAATTGTTTTTATTATTCTTGAGGCTTTCATGGCGATCGCCAACAATGTACTGGTTCTGTACTGGTTCTATTTTAATCAACAAGTCTTTACATATCTTAATTATATGCACTTTAACGTTACAGCGCGTGTTGACTTGAAATCCTAAGAAATTTTTGAAAGCGTGGCGAAGCAGCACTTTCAAAAATAATTTAAGCGTTAATAGGCTGTATTCACTAAGGATGATTTTGTGTTTAACCTAGCGATCGTTCAACAAACAATAAAGAGTAGGTCAACACATTACTCTGCATTTGCCTTAAGCTCGTCATCAAGAAAAAAGCAAGTTAAAGCCCCGCAAATTTCTAGCTTTAGTTTCACAGTTTTGGTGATTTTTTATACTTGCTATGTCTCTGTGAGTACTTATATTAAAATTTTCATAATTGACTTTGGAGATCCTAGGTGGTGGGGATCAAATTCGTGCTCAGATAACTCCAAGTTGTAGTAGTGTTTACAATCCTTAGTTAGTCTTGAATGTTAGCTTTATGTCTAGATTCAATAGTGAGATCATTTATTCTTGTGACCACCAAACATATCGGCAGGTGTTATTTGGCTCCATTAGGAATATTTTTATTTTGCTAACTAAATCGTGATTACTCAAGTCGAAAAAATCTGGTCTTTTTGGGTTTATTAAACTATATAAATAAAATATAAAATCTTATGTCTTTATTTGATCCCTTACCTGCTGATTTGCATGACAAGAAAATTGTCTGCTCATACGTCAATGCCACTAGCAAAATCCAAATAGCAAGGATTACCGATGTACCCCTGTGGTACTTCGAGCGCGTTGTATTTCCCGGACAAAATTTAATTTTTGAAGCGATCGCCTCAGCTCATGTTGAGATTCACACAGGGATGATGGCAAGCTCCATACTTTCGGATACAATTCCCTGTGTCCAATTACAGGTAGAAGAAGCTAGCTCGACATTACCAAGCTGGGTTCCCATGAAATCACTTGATGATGACCTACTTGATGATCCATCGATGCTACTGGCGATGCCTGAACCTGAAGTAGTCTCCTAGCAATGGATTTTCTGCCCTTCCATTTGTCCCAGTTTTTGATGGGCATAAAAATGGATTTTTTGTCCCTTGATTATGCTCAATTCCTGATTATCACCGCAATTGTTTATTGGCTCCTGCCTAATGTGCAAGCACGCTTGTTAGTTATTGTGACAGCAAGTTTAGTGTTTTACTCATTTATTCAGAGACAATATGTCTGGCTGTTGCTGGTAATGTTGGCGATTAATTTTTGGTTGGGTAAAGAAATTCGGAAAGGAGATAAATTTCTAAAGCAGTGGCTACTATTTGTGGGGGTATTTTTTAATGTACTACTGCTGTTTGGATTTAAATACATTCCCTTTGTTGCTACAGTCATTGGCAATATTACAGGCTTGCCCGTCGGTAGTTCCTTAGCAATTTGGGCAAAATCAAACATTATTCCACCCATTACCCTAAGTTTTTTTGTATTTGAACTGATTGCTTACTTGATCGACACCTATCGGGGCAATACTCCTGCAAGGGATTTCCTCAGCTTTGCTGCCTACAAGTTATTTTTTGCGAAGTTACTATCAGGACCAATTACCCGCTACCAAGAGTTTGCGCCCCAACTATTAACGCGATCGCGTCCAGTATTATCGGACATCGCTGAAGGCGTATGGCTGTTTGCCTGTGGAGCCGTTAAAAAAGGGATCATTGCCGACAATATGGCAAGGTTTGTGGATCTCTGTTTTCGTAATACTGAACGCGCAGGTAGTCTTGATCTCTGGATTGCCCTAATTGGCTATGGCATTCAAATTTACTGTGACTTTAGCGGTTATATCGATATGGCAAGGGGTAGTGCTTTATTACTAGGCTTTAAGCTACCGCAAAACTTTGATTTTCCCTATTTCTCCACCAGCATTTCCGATTTTTGGCGACGTTGGCATATGACCCTCGGTGCATGGATGCGGAATTATCTTTATATTCCCCTCGGTGGCTCTCGTGGTGGGCTGTGGCGTACTTGCCTGAACTTGATGATCATCATGCTTGTAGTTGGTATCTGGCATGGCGCAAACTGGGGCTTCATTATTTGGGGAATTTGGCATGGAGCCGCCCTAGTGGGACATCGTCTGTGGATGGAGCTTTGCTCAGTATTTGAGGGGCTAAATAAGATCTGGAAACATCTACCAATGAAGATTGTGGCGATTTTGATGACCCAACTAGTTGTCTTTGTTGGTTGGATTCCTTTTCGCTTGCCTAATTTGGCGGATACCAACATGTTTTTACAGAGGCTATGGGGCTATCAAAGTGATCCTCAATTTGGTGTAAAAATCTATGTCGAGTCTCTTGGGATTACCTTGGGGCAAATTACTTTATTAATGGGCGGTTTGTTGCTCATGTCGCTAGTTGCCTATCAATGCGATCGCGCCAAGTGGCAGTTAAATTGGCAAATAAAATTATTCCTAGTCCCCATCAGTCTATTTCTCGTCAGCATCCTCAGCCCCGACAAGAAACTGCCCTTTATCTACTTTGATTTTTAGAATCCAGAAAAATAGAAATGCATCCAGATTTTGTCTTTATCATGAAGTGGTTGCGATCGCGACTAACAACGACGTAAGCACTCACGTCTCCATAGCGATAAGGAAGATCGGCATAGTATTGGAGCAAAGTTTCTAGGGTCTTGCGCCATGAGTCTAGCGTGTTATCTGAGGTTGCCATTGAATTATGACCTCTAAAAGGTTGAGATTAAGTTTTCAGAGATCGCTCCTTGAGTCAAGTTTGGTGTAGTTATTGATGCAAGCAAAAGGGTGAAAATCATGCGACAACTGATCGATATTTGGGATATAGCTTGGCGAAGACAGATAACAGGTTTATCGGGTACATTTTGGGGCTTGCTTTTTCTATCGTTTTTATGGGTATGACTTGGCAGCGATCGCTCAGCCAAAACATACGCAGTATGGGTTGGGAACTGCGAAGAACTATATAGGGGGAGTTCCAGCTTCTGTACGCAGTTATTGTGTCGCAATTATTGCTCCTGATGATGGGGGGAGAACTATTGCTGAGCGTCCTCCTTTGTATATATATTTCCATAAACGCAAGTATGCAAACACTTCATCACTGTTAACTCTGAAGTTTAGAATTAGGGAGGATGAATCTCGCGGGCGCAGCCTTTTTAGAGGAAATGAGGAAATTGAAGAAGAAGGATTTTATAAGATTGTGCTGCCTGTTTCTAATTCTTCTCTTTTAAATGGGAAAATCCAACTTTTATCTACTTCTATTATCAATGAATGGAGTGAGCTAGATTCTGCATATGCATATATTCAGAGAGAGCCAGATCTAAATTTGGAGCGAGAAGTTAAGCGTGAAAATACTTGGTTGGGGAAAGCGCGTATCTATGCAAAATATTACTATTGGTATGATGCTTTTGATGCTTATACGCAATGGTTAAAGATAAATCCTACAGATCAGATTGCACGTCGCGAACGGGCAAAATTGTTACAAGAGAGTCGCCGCAATCAATGTAGTGATTACAGATTGTTATCATCAGAGAAATTATTGGAACTGATTGATGCGAAATCGGCTAAGCTGCTTGCCTTTCCGCAAAAGAGATAAAGGCAAGGGCAATTCATGAATTGCCCTTGCCTTTATCGCCTCGAATGGTCAAAATTTAAGTAAAGCAAAAATATCAGCAAAACTTTAGCTGATTTGATACAATAATCACATAGAGCAGGATCTAAAAATTTGCTTTAGCTGGCAAGATCCCTGAGTCATATCCTTGGAGTTTGAGGCGATGATTGATTGGTTGGTAGTTTGGGGTGTGACACAGGCGGCAGGTGTCGTTGTTTATCCCATTTTGGAGACTTTGGCTCAGGATGCGGCAAAGGATTATGGTAAGGACTTTTTTAAAGATTGCCTGAAAAAGGTGATCCGCTTGCCTGAGCCGAATCTGCTGAAGGAAGCCTATGGGAAAGCGCTCAAAGAATTTCTAGAATTGATTGAGGAAGAACTCAAGGATGCGGGTTATCAAGAGGCAATCATTAAACAATACATTCCCTATTTACAAAAGTTTGTTAAGCGCGAAGAGGTAAGCGCGGCGCTAGGGATGGCGTTTAATGTGGAATGTAAGGCGATCAATACGGCACTATTGGTGAGAGTTTGGACAGAGTTGAATTCACCACTTTTGCCAGAGGATATGAATTGGGACTTTTTGAGTAAGTCCTACATCCGAGCCGTGAAGAAGATTGTCCAGAATTCGGATAAGTTGCGTCCGATTTTTGAGGTGCAGACCTTAGATAAAATCGCCGATGCTGTGCAAGAAGCGGTAGGAATTGCGCCAGCTTTTGATTTGGAGAAGTATGCAGAGGGTTTGCGGGAACAGTATGGCAACTTAAAGCTGGAATCTCTGGATACGACTGGGGTTTATTACAACGAGTTGAAGCTGTGGAAGATCTTTATTCCGCAGAATTTGCGGGAATGTCAGGAGTTTATTCCGCAGGTGTATGAGTTGCCAAAGGATCGATCGCGGCTGTTGCAGGAGAGTGGACAGTTGGATGCGTTGGAACTTGCCGAAGCGGAGTTAGAAAATCATCGCAAGCGCTATGTCGAGCAACCGATTCGGGGGGTATTTGAGGTTTTGGGCGATCCGCAGGAGTTGGCGAAGGATGGGGTTGCTAAGTATGCGGTAATCTTGGGCGACCCTGGTTCAGGAAAATCGACGCTGTTGCAATATTTAGCGCTGATTTGGGCAGAGCGACCTGTGCGAGATTTACCTTTGTATCCATTGCCGCTTTTGTTGGAGTTGCGGACTTATGCCCGTGATAAGCAAGCAGGAAAATGTAAGGATATTGTTTCGTTTATTCATGGTGGGAATATTACCTGTCGGCTGAATCAGCAGGATTTGCATGAAAAGCTGAAGAATGGTGATGTCATTGCCCTTTTTGATGGGATTGATGAGGTGTTCGATCCTGCGTTGCGCGATGAGGTGGTGACGGATATCCATCGCTTTACGAATGAGTATCCTGCGGTGAGATCGATCGCGACTTCGCGGTGGTTGGGTTATAAGGCACAACGGTTGAGGGATGCGGGGTTTCAGCACTTTATGCTGCAAGAGTTGAATGATGAGCAGATGCAGGATTTTGTGGTGCGTTGGCATGATCTGAATTTTGCGGAGGGTGCGGATAAGGATCGCAAACGGGAACGGTTGCAGAAGGCGATTAGGGAGTCGCGATCGATTAAGGAGTTGGCGGGAAATCCTTTGTTATTAACGATGATGGCGATTCTTAATCGTAATCAGGAGTTACCGAGGGATCGTCCTGAACTGTATAACCAATCTTCTAGGGTGTTGTTGCATCAGTGGGATGTGGAACGGGCGCTAGTGGAGGATCGACGGATTGATCCGAAAACGATTGACTATCGCGATAAGCAGGCGATGTTGCGGAAGGTTGCCTATCATATGCAGTCGAGTGCGAAGGGTTTGGCGGGGAATTTGATTAGTGCGGCGCAGTTGGAGGGCATTTTGACGGATTATCTGAGGACGATTGAGGTGGAGAAGCCAAGGGAAATTGCCCGTATCATGATTGGTCAACTTCGCACGCGCAATTTCATCCTCTGCGATCTGGGTGGAGATTCCTATGGTTTTGTGCATCGCACTTTTTTGGAATATTTTTGTGCGTGGGAGTTTGTTTGGCAGTTTAAGGAGTCGCAGACGCTGACGATTGAGCAGTTAATCAATGATGTGTTTGGTAAGCATTGGCAAGATGAGTCATGGCATGAGGTTTTACGGCTAATTTCTGGGATGATCGAACCTAGATTTGTTGCGGATATTATTGATTTTCTTTTGGAGCAGAAAGTTGATAAAAGTGCGTATCTAGATGAAGGTAAACTTAAAAAAGAAGGACTATCAAATCTATTATTAGCGGCAGATTGCTTTGTAGAGGTGAGAAATAGAAACTTGATTACTCCTACATCGAGTAAATTACTAAAAACTTTACAACATGAAGCCGAACAAGAAAGTCCTTATGAGTTTAATCTTGAATTAGCAAGGAGACTCATAAACAACATTGTAAGCAATTGGCAAGATAGCTCTGGGATATTAACTTGGTTGAAAAGATGTCTTAAGTTTGAATCACGATTTTTTATACCTATTTCAGCACTAGAAGAGATTGCCCAAGGCTGGAAAGAAGACACTGAAACCCTTCCTTGGCTAAAAGACTGCGCTCTTAACAATGAGAGTTGGTTTGTGCGAATGGTAGCAGTAATAGAGATTGCCAAAGGCTGGAAAGATGACTCTGATAACCTTCCTTGGCTAAAAGATCGCGCTCTTAATGATCAGAATGAATATGTGCGAAGGGCGGCGGTACAAGAGATTGCCAAAGGCTGGAAAGATCACCCACAAACATTTGATTTTTTATGCGATCGCGCTATCCACGATCCCTTTAAACGTGAAAAAGATGACCAAACTAATCCTCGTCAAACTGCACTAGAAGCAATCCTCAAACATTACAGCGACAAACCTCAAACATTGGAGTTATTGAAGACAGTCTCTAACAGCGATCCTGATGAAAAGTTAAAGGAATTTGCGAAAAAGGAATTAGCAAAATTGAGTGAGAATCCCGTAGGGGCATAGCATTTGCGCCACAATTTTTAAGACCCACAACCATATCGATCTGCAAATGCTTTGCCCTCTATGCCTTCACAGATAAATTGTCCCTGCGTTGCGAGGTTTAGGGCATAGCATTCCCAAATTTAGGCGATCTGTAAATTTATAAATTTCTGCGGGAATGCTATGCCCCTACATTTCTATCAATTCTATGCGCTCTGTGCTTTCACAGATAAATTGTCCCTGCGTTGTGAGGTTTTGGGCAAAGCATTCCCGAATAAGGCGACCTGAAAATTTATAAATTTCTGCGGGAATGCTTTGCCCCTACAATTCCTACATTTCTATAAATCCTATGCCTCTATGCCTTCACAGATAAATTGTCCCTGCGTTGTGAGATTTTGGGCATAGCATTCCCAAATTAAGACGACCTGAAAATTTATAAATTTCTGTGGGAATGCTATGCCCTACATTTCCTGCATTTCTATAAATCCTATGCGCTCTGTGATTTCAGCGATCGCTTGTCCCTGCGTTGTGAGGTATTGGGCATAGCATTCCCAAATTAAAAAGAAACCTGCAAATTCCCAGATCTCCGACTTTTTCTATGCAAGCAAAGACAATTTGTAAATTCACAAAAAAAGTCGGAGATCTAAATCTGTGCCTTCAGCGATCGCTTGTCCCTGCGTTGTGAGGTTAGGGCAAAGTATTGCCAAATTAAGGCGATCGCAAAATTTATAGAAAACTACCAACCCCAAGTCCCGACTTCGCCTTTAAAAGGACCCACAATATCGGAAGTAATCCAGCCGCCGTAAAAATCACCTGATTGCGGTGTGATAAGCTCATCATTGACATAGCAAGCATCCATCAAACTACCATAGAAGCTTAGAGAATCTTGAATCTCTACAAAATTGGGCGTAGGGATAGAATATCGCCATGCAGCATTTTGGATGTATTTATCTGCGATCGCAACATCATAATATTGACTAACTCCCTTCCATTCACAGCGAGTACGGCGCGAAGTTTCGACTAGATATTCCATCTTAATATCTTCCATTGGAATGTAGTAGCAAGGCGGATGACTCGTTTCGAGCACACGCTTAGCCCGTTGCGTTTCGGCTAAGACAACTCCATTACAAATTATACGAATATGCTTATCAGTATCTTCCCAGATCGCAGGACGAGGATAATCCCAGACAGATTCCTGCCCAGCTTGCGGTTCAATTCGTTGAGGATACGAATACATTATTAAAAATCCCTTTAGAATTTAATAATCTCTTTATACTTAAAGTATATTCCAATACTAAGGGTAATATTCAAAGCAATGGGGGATTTCAAACTACCTAATCCTAGATGTCTAGATTATTTCAATGAATATTTGAGCGTGTTAAGTAGCATTTTGACCGAAATATAGGAATCCTTGACTATTCTCTCACCTTTAAGGCTGTCATCACAAATCTAATGCTTAGTAGTACGTCTTTTGCTCAGGCAGAATTAAGATCGTTAAATTCTGCCATTATCTGTGACCCATTAACGGTTTCCCCAGAGACCAAGGTAACTGTGGCGATTAGCATGATGAGTACAATGCGATCTGCCTGTGACACCACTAGAAATATGACAGGTCAAGTAGAAGCTATGCAGCTAGAAGCGAGATCGAGCTGTGTATTAGTCGTGAGAGAAGAGAAAGTCGTCGGCATCATCACCGAGAGAGATATCGTGAAATTGACCGCCCAAAAGCTTTCTTTGGATAATTTGCTAGTGCGGGATGTCATGACCTATCCCGTCATCACTCTCAATGAATCTAATTTCCCCGACTTGTTTTTTGTGGTGAATTTACTCCAAAAGTATCACATTCGCCATATACCGATTTTAGATGCTCACAACCATTTGGTCGGACTGTTAACCCATGAGAGTCTCAGGCAAACTGCTAGCCCTGAAGATATTTTGCGATCGCGCACAGTGGCAGAAGTTATGACCCGCAGGGTTATTTGTGCAGAAGCTGATAGCTCGATCCTGACAATTACGCAACTGATGTTTGAGCATCACGTTAGCTCTGTGCTGATTGTGCGACCAGAAGAACAAATGCAGATCCCTGTAGGAATTATCACCGAGCGCGATATTGTGCAATTGCAGGGACTAGGTTTGAACTTAGAGAGCTATCTAGCCAAGGCAGTCATGGGTACACCAATAGTGACCGTTAGTCATGAGGAGTCGTTGTGGGCAGTCTATTGCAAGATGGAGGAAAATCTGATCCATCGACTAGCTGTAACCGATGAGCAGGGGAAATTAATAGGAATTATTACCCGTAGTAGCCTGTTGCAAGTTCTTAATCCCTTAGAACTGCACAAGCAAGCAGAGATTTTAGAGAAGAAGGTATTGCAGCTTGAATCGGAGAAGATGCAACTACTTACCAATCGTAATTTGGAACTAGAACAAGAGGTTGCGGCGCGTACCTTTGCCCTTGAGGAAAAAGTAAAGCAGGAAAGAGTATTAGCTGAGCTATCTATTCAAATTCGTTCTTCGTTCAGCCTACAGACTATTCTCAATACAACTGTGGAGCGTGTGCGTCAAATTTTAAAATGCGATCGCGTTAACATCATCAAGATTGAAGAGAATGCCCAAAATACGATTGTTGCGGAATCTACGGACTCACCGCTATCAGCCTTGGGACAGGTGGTTACTGGAATTAACACCAATCAACTTTATGTAGGATGTGATACCTATTACTCGCGTTGCGCTGTTGGCGATATCCACACCAGTACCATGTCCGCCTATCAGCAAAACATTCTCTCTAAACTGAAGATCTGCGCTCAGATCTTAGTACCGATTTTATATGCCGATGAATTATGGGGATTTCTCAATGTCACTGAAAGTAGTAAGGCGCGAGATTGGCAGGAGGAAGAAATTGAGTTGCTACAGTCTTTGTCAGTACATTTAGCGATCGCTCTGCATCAGGTTGACACCAATCAAAAATTACAAGAGCGGCTCAATGAGTGCCAGTTAGCGGAAATGCGCCTGCGCCAAAGCGAAGCTCAAAGCCATGCGATTTTAGCTACTATTCCAGACATTATGGTGCGGGTTGGTGCTGACGGGCATTATCGCGGTTATGTGACCCCATATCAAGACTTTGGCATTCTCGGTCGTAACATTGATATATCGGGAATGGCAATCAATGACGTATTGCCCCCAGAAATCGCTAGGCAACAGTTACATTACTTACAAAAAGCCTTAGATACGGGGGAGTTGCAAATTTATGAGCAGCAAATCCAAGTCCGCGATCGCCTCCAAGATGAAGAAGTCCGCGTGATTAAATATGGTGATGATGAAGTCTTATTTATGATCCGCGATATTAGCGATCGTAAACAAGCAGAGAGAGAGCTACATCAACTCAACCAAGACCTCGAATCAAAGGTTGAACAACGCACCAAAGAACTCAAGGAAACCAACCAAGAACTCGCCCGTGTCACGCGCCTCAAAGATGAGTTCCTCGCCAATATGAGCCATGAACTCCGCACACCACTCAATGCCATCTTGGGCATGACCGATGGGCTTAAGGAACAGTTTTTTGGGGAAGTTAATGAAAAACAAGTTAATGCATTGCAGATCATTGAGAGTAGTGGCGCTCATCTGCTGGAATTAATTGACGATATTCTCGACCTCGCCAAAATTGAAGCTGGACAACTTGAATTAGATCTCACTTCTATCCCTGTCAATCATCTCTGTCAGACCAGTCTGGCTTTTGTCAATCAACAGGCATTACAAAAAAATATTCAACTGGACTTCCAATTGCAATATAACCTGCCGAATATATTGGTTGATGAACGCCGCATTCGCCAAGTCCTAATTAATTTATTAAATAATGCTGTCAAATTTACACCAGAAGGGGGACATATCACCCTAGAAGCCTCTCTCAAGCATTTAGAGAGTTCAGATACAGATAGTTTGGAATTACGGCAATATTTACATATCGCTGTAATTGATACGGGTATCGGCATCCTACCTGAAAATATCCATAAGCTCTTTCAGCCATTTATTCAAATCGATAGTGCGCTCAACCGTGAATACAATGGAACAGGGCTAGGACTTGCTCTAGTTAAACGCATTGTCGAGATGCATGGCGGTGTCGTCGGTCTCACTAGTGAAATTGATGTCGGCAGTTGCTTTACCATCGATCTTCCCTATACCCACTTCTGCGCGATCATTGACGATAAACAAGATGATCAAGCTGATATTGATGCCTTTGCCATTGATATGAGTACGATTCAAAATTCTCTCATTCTCTTGGCAGAAGATAACGCCGCAAATATCAGTATGTTTTCTCAATGCTTTGAAACGAAGGGTTATCATTTCTTAGTAGCCAAGGATGGGCAGGAAGCCATTGATTATGCCAAAACTCATCGTCCAGACCTCATTTTGATGGATATTCAAATGCCTAAGGTGGATGGCATCGAGGCAATTAAACAAATCCGCTCCGACCCCGATTTACTAAATACCCCGATCGTTGCCTTAACTGCCTTGGTGATGACAGGCGATCGCGATCGTTGCCTAGCCGCAGGGGCTAATGAATATTTAGCCAAACCAGTTAAAATAAAGAAATTAGAAAGAACAATTCAGCAATTTCTAGTGAAGAAGGAGTTCAAAAAATAAGTATGTCTTCTATTTTAGTCATTGATGATGAAACCTATAATTTTGATGTTATCCAAACCCTGCTATCTAATCAAACCTATAAATTAGATTATGCAACTAGTGGTCAAGATGCACTTGATAACCTTGAGTATTATCAACCTGATGTAATTTTACTCGATGTGATGATGCCCAAAATGGATGGGATGGAAGTATGCCGTCGCCTCAAATCAATGGATGCATGGAAACATGTGCCGATTATCATGGTCACATCTCTCACCGCCAAGAAAGATATTGCCCTCTGCTTAGAATCAGGAGCAGATGACTTTATCAGCAAGCCCGTCGATCGCATTGAGCTTGGCGCAAGAGTTAAGTCCATGTTGCGGATTAAACAACAATACGATCAAATAAAAGCGCTATCGAAGTTACAAGAAAATACAATTCATGTTCTCCAAAATAATATGGATGAATTATGTGGGAATTTATCTTCCTCGCTTCCCCATGAACTAAATACACCTCTTAATGGAGTATTTGGAGCAATAGAGATGGTCATAAATGACCATCAAAATATGGAATCTGAGGAAATCCATGAATGGTTAAGTCTAGCCAAGCATTCTATTCAAAGGCTAGAAAAATTGACTAAGAAGTTCATGGAATATACAAAATTAGAGATATTTGCTATTAATCCTAAAATTGATGAGAGTAGAAATACATATTATCTAGACCTACCTACAATGATTCTCATTGAAAATGCTTGTGCAATAAAGGCTAATAATCGCTTAAACGATTTAGTTTTAGATCTTGAAGATATAAATATTTCTATGAATGAAAAAGATTTTGTATCTATGATCAATGAATTAATAGAAAATGCGTGTAAATTTTCTAAATCTGGTACTCCAATTAAAGTAGCAAGTTGGGCAAAAGATGATGTGTTACATCTATCTATTTCTGATCAAGGACGGGGAATGACAGAAGATCAAATCAATAGAATTGGTGCTTTTATTCAATTTGAGCGCAGATATTACGAGCAGCAAGGAATCGGACTAGGATTAAAAATAGCCAAGAAAATCGTGGAAATCTATCAAGGGAAATTCTCAATTTCTAGTAGCTATGGTCAAGGGACTACGATTAACATTGAATTACCCTTGACTACTAGTATCCTCTAAATAGCTGGTGTTACGTGGAACTCAGGGTATGAATTTCTTGCTGCTAGCACAGCAGGGCAACCACGGGGGGATTTGCCCCTACCTAAATAATTTAAATTTTGGGTAGGGGCTGTGCCTCCGTGCCAGCCCCGATCCTTCAACATCGCAGGAATTACTTCCACGTAACATCAGTTACCTATTTAGAAATGTTTGTAAGTGGTTAAACATAAGTAAAACCCAAACCCAAATAGCTGTTTCGTCCGCTATGCGAGCGAAACAGCTATTTGGGTTTGGGTTTATACCTTGAGCTACTTAGCAATTCTAAAACCTGCATGTTGGTAGAAGTTTGGACGGAACCAGTTGCGATAATAGGGATAGGCTTCGGTTCCACTGGTAATCCATGAGCCACCAGCCATCATATTATGCTTATTATCGAAATATGGTGCAGAATAGTTTTCATAGAGGTAATGGGGTTGATATCCATTGAGAGGTGTTAAATGATCGTTTAGCCATTCCCAAACATTACCCCGCAGATCATAGAGACCCGATGGACTTTTTGCTGATTCGAGATAGCCCACAGGACTAGGTGAAGCGAATTTTAAGTTGAGATTAAATCTAGAATTATCCTCAGCCTGTGATGAGCTTAGCCCCATACCATAAGTTGCGAGATGATATTCAGCTTCAGTCATGAGGCGAGTATTGTTTCCTTTCCAGCGACAATAGGCGATCGCTTCGTGATGATTTACCTCCACAGGAAAATCAAAAGGCATCGCGATTTCATTAAACATAGCGCGATATTTGTAGCTATCAGCGTCAGGAATCCAGAATTTAGGATGTTTGACATTATGCTGCACTTTCCAATCCCACGCTGACTTATGCCAATAGTCTTGATTTTCATAGCCGCCATCTTTGACGAATTCGAGAAATTCGGCGTTGGTAATTAGGTATTTACTCGCTTGAAAAGTTGCCACATCGACAGTGCGATCGCCATATTCAATATCCCAGCCATAGATATTGGAGTCTTGGGGCTTACCGAAGCGCACCGTTCCTCCTGCAATTTCGATCATCTCGTTTGGTCTGGTATAGCCATTCGCTGGCGCATATTCCCAACCTTGAGGACGTTGCAGCTTATCCACAGGTAATTGGCGAATCAACATTGATGAGGTCTCAATATGAATATACTGATGTTCGATCGCCATCATTAGCGCCCAAAGCGGATGCTCTTGATTAATGGGCAAAGCGATCGCTACATGATTGATCAAATCGCTGATCCTGTCATAGACCTGCTGACGATATGCCCATACTTCTATCACATCCGCTTGCCGCAAATTATCGAAAATACTCTCAATTTCATCAGGCTTTTCGGGATCGACTCCAATTTCAAAGAGGCTTTCAAAATGTGGATTGATCCGTTCGTTAATTAAGCCAACTCGGACTAGTTTGTTGATGTAAAAGACTGCCGAATGTCCTAAATAGAAGATCAATAAATTGCGTAAAGGGTCGGGATTGAGATAGAAAGTTTCGGGATTAATTAAACTTTTCAGCAATTGGTCTTCGATTTGCCAAGCCTGTTGACAATAGGCAAGAATATCTTGGCGATCGCAATCATGTAAATTGGGAGGTTTCATATTGTTTTAGCTATCTAGATGTTGATTTAAAATTATGTGTTAGCCAGTAAATATAGTCTTAATATTTTTTTGCATCTGAATGTTATTAATCTTGGGTAGAACAAAAGATTGAATAAACCAAACTTGAATAAAAGTTATGGTTACTGCAATAACATAAATAGAAAAGTACTTAATCAAAAAGTGTAAATGTAAATTCTTTAACATATGACTTCCCAAAATTCCTATTATTGGTATATGCCACAGGTAGATCCACAGAGTATTACGAGCAAAAAATAAAATAAACTGCTTCAATAATAGATATTGAGAAATATATGTCCAAATCCTATGACTAGATATCCAAAGAATCATGGAAATAAATACAGCATAAGAAAAGTAATAGATAGATGGAGGATATTTATAGGTTTGGGTGGGGATAAATGTATGTTCTTTAATTCCAAAAAATAGCAAAAATCCACAGAAAACAATAAATGAAAAAGCCAAAACTACATAATTACTTTTAGATTTCATAGAATTGATCCTTAATCCTAAAGCAAAAATTACGGAATAAGGAATTATGTAAAACAGATAAGGAACAACATAAAAATTTATGATTTTACCTACATCTCCAGTTAAGTATATGGATGTAAAAATTTTGATAATTTCATATCCCAGCAATATCAAAAATAAAAAAGTTAGATAATAGTTATCTTTCTTAATATTGAGATGCCATTGATAAATAAATGGTGCAATTAGTGCAACTAGTAAAAATACTCTAATTATCCAAGTGTAAAAACTACCATTTATTAAGAAATATGTGCTAAATAGCACATCGAGGTTATTAATATCAATATCTAATAATGATGGATTAAGTTTTATACAAATAAAATAAATTGTTAAAAATATCCATGTTGGAAATAATAGTCTTTTTATCCGCTTCCATACATATTGAATATAAGGTTCGCTTTTAAAAGACAATCCAAAAGATGCGCCTGATAATAGAACTATTAGAGGCACATCAAAATTTCGCAACTGAAAAATCAGTTGATTTGGCTCTGAATGAGCAAGAATGATCATTGATAAACCAATAAAACGGAGCAAGTCTATTTTTTCGTTTCTCAATTAAGACTCCTTCTGTGTAAGTAGCCTAAGCATTAAATATCGAAATTTTTCCTGATATAACTATACAATAATTAGCTGAAATGTTGATTCTGCGGGTTTAAACCTGACACAGGATTAGACCAAACCATTGTTGAGGATCTGTCCAGATTTTGACGGTTTCTAAACCCTGCGATCGCAATTGTGCTTGCACTTTCTCTAAGTCAAATTTGCGCGAAATCTCCGTGAGAATGCTTTCACCTGATTGAAACTGCACCTTGAGATCGAGAATATCTAATGATGCTTGATGTTCTACTTGCGCGTGCAGATACATTTCAATTTGATGATCTATTTCGTTGTAAATGGCTTGATGCTTAAATAGACTTAAATCAAAATTGCCTTGAAAGCGCCAATTCAAATGGGCAAGCATATTCAAATTAAAAGCAGCCGTTACTTCCTGACTATCGTTATAAGCAGCTTCGAGAATATCTTTGGGCTTTTGCAAATCAATCCCTAATAGAAAATAATCACCTTGCGTTAACGCATGGGAAACTTTATTTAAGAATTCATTTGATTCTGCTTCGTTAAAGTTGCCAATGGAACTACCTAAAAAGAAAATCATCCGCGATCGCGAGTGATTTTTACCAAGATAAAGCAAAGCTTCGTCGTATGTGCCGATTAATCCCTCAAGGTTGAGATCGGGATATTTTTCCTGTAAATGTAATACTGTCGTTTTGAGAATACCGCCACTGACATCAATGGGAATATAACTAAAGGCATCTGGTATGGCTTCTGTTAGGGAATTCGCCACTTTTTGATAGGCACTTAGTAAATAATGGGTTTTGGTAGAACTCCCGCTACCTAATTCCACTAATTCACAGGAACCTGTAATATCAGCGATTTCATCAGCATATTTATTTAATATCCATGCTTCGGTACGGGTTGGATAATATTCGGGAAGTTCGCAAATTTGCTCAAATAGTTCCGAGCCGCGATCGTCATAGAAGTATTTAGGAGGAAGGGTTTTCGGAGTTCCACTTAATCCTTGAATAACATCATGCCCATCCTTCTCAAAGGTTTGCTTTATGTCTGCATTATGTTGATGCAGAATTTTTAAATGCTTAACTGTCATGCTGAGATTTTCACCTGTTTATGTATATACGACTAGTTGGATTATTTTGGATGAATGAAGCCTATTTAATCTAAATTTCGGGTGGGTTAAGTCTTGCCATCACCCATGTTACATAAGTACCCACAGGACTCCATAGCAAATATGGCACAAGGAGCCATCCTGCCAAGCTGGAAACTTGCCAAACCTGAGCCGTTAAAATCACTCCCAATATAAAACCGATCGCCCCCACGATCGCGCCAACCCTTACATTTCGTAAACGGGTCATTACTGGGGTATAGGCTAAAATCGCAATCTCGACAATGCCATAGCTAACCATAAGCAACCATGTGTTAACGGTCGCTGGTTGTGCTTGCCAGAGGAAAGCCGCAGAGGTAATTCCGCAAATAAAAATCGAGATCCAAATAAAAGGAATTGCACCCTCGAAGGTCAACCATCGAGGACGACGTAAGCGCATAAACCATTTGTAGTCCGCAGGAAAGAGTTTGTTTAGGGCAAAGCCAATTACAAAGCAGATGACCGCGATCGCGAACCAAGCAATAATCATGATGTTTCCCTATTACTGATCGCACAACGTTCTTCACAAGCTTTGAGGCGTTGCTCACGTTCCGCGACAACGGTTTTCAAATCAGCACGACCTGTCAGCAAGAGTCGATAGTCCGCCCAAATTCCATAAAGTGTATCGGCAAACCATCCGACTAATGGCAACTTGGTAATCGCATAAATCCAACCAATGCCGAGAATGTCATAGGTTTGGCGAAATACTTCCACATTTTGGATAATTTCCCCATTGGGTAATATGGCATGGATGCGACCCATAGCGGTCTCGAAGTCGATACCTGCATTGTCCTTGGGGTCATAGTCATCGGCGGCGATATCCACAAATTTAATCAAACCGCGATCGCTATCTTTACGCTTTAAGAAGTTGACTTCGCGCACACAGAGTGGGCAAGCGCCATCGTAGAGCAGCTTAATTTTCCATAATGTCATGGGTATGATTTTTATCCATAATACAGCTACCTCTAATTGTAACTAATCCCCTCAGCAGTTATACAGTGTTGGTATTCCCACCTTCGGCGGGAATATCAACACTACAATCTAAATGTTCGCGAATCTTTTGGCGTAATAGCTTGCCCGAAGCTGTTTTTGGCAAAGATTCCCAAATATGAATAGATTTTGGCAATTTATATCGAGCTAGCGATCTTTGTTCACAAAAGCTTCTGACATCATCCAGTGATAACTCTTCTCTAGTCACCATTACTGCTGCCACGACCTCGCCCCATTCGCGATCGCTAATGCCCACCACACAAACTTCTAAAATTGCAGGATGTTCTAACAAAATTGATTCGATTTCCGTAGGATAAATATTTTCACCACCACTGATAATCAAGTCGGAGCGACGACTGACCACATAGAGATAGCCATCGCGATCGCAATAACCAAGATCCCCTGTATATAGCCAACCATTCTTAACCGCATTATTCTCTAACTGATGGAGATAGCCATTCATCACACTTGCTCCTTGAACAAGGATTTGCCCAACTTCACCAATGGGAACTTCTTGTTGAGGATCATCTAAATTTACTATGCGAAATCGATTGCCGAATAGAGGTAAACCCGAAGAACCTTGTTTGAGAGCGACCTCATGAGGTAACAATGTCGTAACTTGAGAAGCCGTTTCTGTCATGCCATAGGTGGGCATAATCGGTAAATTTAATTGCAGACATTGCTCAATTAATTCCTTACTAGCAGGTGCGCCACCCAAGAGAATTGCACGTGGATTTTGAAGATTTTGCCAGTGGGGATGCTTTAATAAGCGAGTCAGCATGGTCGGCACAAGGGAAATGATCGTCACTTTTTCATTAGCGATCGCTTCTAGTACTTCCTGCTCTTCAAACTTCGGTAACAGTGTAATCGCAGTTCCATTAATCACACTCCGCCATGCGATCGCTAGTCCCCCCACATGAAATAGAGGCATACATAGTAACCAGTTGTCATCTTCATAAGTGCCTAGATTTAAAGTTGAAGCGATCGCACTATAAAAATGATTACTATAGGTTAAGGGAACTGCTTTGGGTTTTCCAGTTGTTCCCGAAGTATAGAAAATCCCCTGTATATCCTCTAAGTTAAGTAAGCCATCTACCCCCAACCTTCGCTCAGAGCGAGAAAATCTTCCTGCCCCCCCTCTCCCATCGGGAGAGGGGGCTAGGGGGTGAGGGCAATTCTCAACTATTAAGTTCTCTATATTACTTCCCAAATCATGAGCTATTAACTGAGTAAATTCATCACAAATAAGATATTTAGTCTGACTATCTTCTAATTGCCAACGTAATTCATCAACCGTAAGGCGAATATTTAAAAAAACAGCTACGGCTTCACATTTCACCAACCCATGAACCAAAATGATGTATTGGGGCTGATTAGTTAGTAACAAACCAACGCGATCGCCTGATTTTATCCCCAAGCATTGTAAATGCTCTACCCAACGATTAACTTCAGTTTCCAATTGGGCATATGTCCAATGTGCTATTGGATGATTAGGAGACTTGAAGATAAGTGCGATCGCTTCTTTTTTTTGAATAGCTCTTTGCGATAGCCAATTGGGAAATTGCATGATTTCAGATTGATCACGATATAATGTAATGAATTCAAGGATGAGTGGTGTTTTGTACTACCCATACTAAATTTATTACATTAGGAGTAATGGCAATGAATCCATTTGGTGGCATCGTCCAAAAAGCATTTTATCTAGGTCTAGGCTTGGCGACGGTCGCAGGTGAAAAAGCAGGCGAGACTCTCAATGAACTCCGCACTCAAGCTAGTAAACTGGCTGATGAATTAGTGGAAAGAGGTGAAATGACCACTGAGGAAGCTAGAAAATTTGTAGATGACCTTGTCAAAAACTCTCAAAAACCAATCAGTGAAAGCTCTCCAAATCCTACAGGCAAAGACGAACCCCGCACTATTTCCATTGATGATGAAGAGGATGGTAGCTCTAATCAAACAGTGAATGATGTAGATCAGCTAAAAAGCAAAGTTCAAGCTCTACAGGATGAACTCAAGCGTTTGCAGAAATAAAATTGGAGATGGTGCAAAGCATCGCCATTATTTTAAATCTAGGGTTTTAAATCTAGGGATTGCAAGAGTTGTGATTCTGAAAAATTGGTAGTTAACGAAGCAGGAAATCTTGGCGAGGCGATCGCTTGGATATAGTTATTAGTTAAATAACTAGTAAATTCGGGACGTTGATTGAGATAGGTTTGAAAAAAGGCAAGACTTAAGGCTTTGGTATAGGGATGAGTAAATTCTGACTTCTCACCTACTACACTTTCTGGGACAATCAGCACCCCGCGATCGCTTCTTTCTAAAAATGAAAAATGCGTTCCCTTAGGGAAAGTTACTAAATATTTATGGGGATTCGTGAGCCATACAAAGGGGAAAAACTGTTCAGGAACCGCAGGGGTAAATATATCCTCACCACTAGCAAAAATGGCAACGGGAATCTTGATATTTTGCATTCCCTCTTTACCTAATAAAGTGCTTCCACCAAGAGGGTTTAGGGCTAAAACTGCTTTGATACGGCGATCGCTGAGATTAGTATTATTGGTGTCTAAGGAGCTAAAGCGGCATTGCAAAATTTTGGCAACATTAAATGAAGAGATATTTGGTTCAGGGGTACTGCATTCTTGATTAATTTGATTGAAGTTTAGTTGAGCACCTCCTAAGGCTAAAACTGTATAACCGCCAAGGGAATGTCCAATTAACCCAACCTGTTCAAGATTCAAGCGATCTCGCCAGATTGGCTCAGTTTTAACCTTCTGTTCTAGTTCATCTAATAAATATTTCACATCAAGAGGTCGTTGAATTGCTTCTTCAGCCTGTGGAGCCTTACTCAATCCAGAGAGAAAAGCCGCAAAGTCACGACTACCTGTTTTCGGGTGTTCTAGTGCTGCGACGGCAAATCCGTAGGAAGCGAGATGTTGGGATAGATATTGAAAAGTATCAGGATTAGAGGCGAGTCCGTGGGAGATCACAATTAATGGTGCAGGTTTGGTTAAGTCCTTGGGTAAATATAGATCTGCTGAAATCCTGACATTGCGATCGCGTTGTAAATAGGTAAATTTTTCCTTTGTCCATTGCACATTGCCCATCACGCGCAGATCGGGTTTAGTAATATCTAGAGACTTATTTTCAGTAGGATTAAGGCTTGATTCAGCGATCGCTTGTTTTTCGATGGCAGCGATCGCCTGTTCCTTTTTGTAAAGCAATTGTGAAACTTCCGCATAAGCTTGCAAACCTCGCGGCAGATCTAGATAAATAATCGGTACGGGATATCTTTGTAGGACATTGAGAATAGTTAGCCCTTCATCACTTTGAGCTGAGAGAATCAGAGCTGCTCGGAGCGCTGAAAATCCATTCTCTTGGGGAGTGATCTGCAAAATCCTCCCCAGTCGCCGCATCAAGATCTCACCAATAGGCGAATAGGCAAACTGAGCCGCCGTGACATGACTGATGTTGTAACGAGTTGCTAGGGTTTCGCGCAGTTGATTTTGTTGTTCCGAGGATAAGCGTCCGAGATAGAACTCTAAGCGCTTACTCAATTTTCCTTGCTTAGCAAATTGCTCTAAATCGTTGATGTAAATGGTAAATTCGCCAGCAGGGGGATACCAAAAGCGGATTTGTTCAGCACTATGGGCTGGTTTCGCTAAAATATTAGTACAGGCGATCGCGATGCCCATACTTAAGGAACCGATGGTGACAATACGACGCAAGCCTAACCCCAATTTACCTAAGACAAATCCCATAGTCTGTAAGTTTTTCTAGATTTTATAAAATGTGCGATGATGCTATAATAGCTTTCGCAAAAAATTTGTGTTTGACTTGCCGATGTAGCACAGGGGTAGTGCAGCTGATTCGTAATCAGCAGGCCGTGAGTTCAAATCTCATCATCGGCTCTTATAACATTAGAATAATTGGCGCTTTGCGCCAATTATTCTATAGCTGGCTTAATTATGAAGTACTTTTTTCTGGCTCAAGGTTGGCGGGTGCGGAGAGTATGGGATGTCTCGGGCTTATGGAACGAAATGGCTTGGCGACGGAGACCGATCATAATTCCCATCGGGGTTTATTTGGTTGACGATAGAGAAGAAATGGTTCTCTATAAAGTTGAAGAGTCAATCCAAGCGGTAGAGGCGATCCCCGAGGATTTATCGAATAATCGCGATCGCGTTGTGAGTAATGATGGCAGTAAGGTTGCGATCGCACAGGTACGCATTTCAAGGCTTTTATCTGCGGAGCAAGTTTTAGAGAGGATAACGCCTCTTAAATAAATAGAGGGCGCTTTTGCGCCCCCTATTTATTTTACTGATGTTGTGTGGAACCCTCATCCCCCAACCCCTTCTCCCGCAGGAGAAGGGGAGTAAAACCCATATTATTTTCTTGTTCCCCTCTCCTGCGGGAGAGGGGCTAGGCGATGCACTGAGCATGCCGAAGTGGGTGAGGGCTTTACAACCTTCCACGTAACACCAGTTATTTTATTTAAAATGGAATATCGTCATAGTCAGGCGCATCGGTTACGGGAGATGCTACAGGCACATAGCTTGATGTCGGCACAGCAGCACTAGGCGCTGTAGATGGATTTGCTCTAGGACTACGCGCAGGTACAGCAGTTGGTGTAGCGGCTATACTTGCCGTGCTGCCAGATCCAAAGCTATGAACTCGTTGGGCAACCAATTCAGTGCGTTTTTCTTTGTAAGTACCGCGATCGACTGTATCAAGGCGGAGGCGACCTTCTACGACAACTTGATCGCCTTTATGATATTTCTCCATAATCTCGTCCGCCAAATTATTCCAGCCCACAACTTTGATACGATAAGGGGCTTCTTCGGCACGTCCGCCTGTAAACTGGACAAGAAATGAGGCGATCGAACTTTGGTTATCAGGAGTACGGCGCAGTTCTGGATCAGTTAGCACTTCTGCCATCAAGACAATAGAATTCATAGAGGTTTATCAAAAGCTTATGGCTTATTTTTAAGTATTTATCATATAGCAGTTTTTGGTAGTCCTAAATAAGTGCCATGTTCTTTGCAGCACTTCGTTTAACATTTGAAAGACTTTTTTGGGTAGTCCTAGGTAATGCTAAGGATGGGCGGCGCTTCGCGCCGCCCATCCTTAGCATTACCATCTTTCCTTACTTAGCAAGGCTTTTGATTTCGGGCTTATAAAATTTGTAAGCTTAACTCGAACTGACGTAACAATAAGTAGCTGGTCACAATTGTGACCAGCTACTTAATTAACGACAATATCTTGAGTGCAATATCCTACGACTACATGTATACTTTTGCAGACCATCAAGACACAATGTTGTAACTCGGTGTCACCATGATTTATTAACGCAAAATCAGCATAGTCTCAGCTAAGGCATTAACATTTTGTTAGGATTGGCTGTCTCACACCGCTAATCCTAAGTACTAAAATCATGCCATCTCAAGTACTCGTCAAGCACATATGCTGACCATCAACGCAATCATCATAAGTACTATAATTCTCGATGTTGGGATTCAGTCCGTGATTATCGACAGAATATTTCGAGCAAAACAAGGTAATAAGCGGCGGGAAGAAGTGGAAGAAGAAAACCTCACTCGCTATGAGTCCAATACGTCTAGCGATCAGCCTAAGGGCTGGGAATTTAAAATCTTGCGTACTAGTAGCGGTGGTTTCCGCAGTCGCAAAGTATTGAACCGAGTTTGTGCTGAAGAAGCTCAAGCAGGTTGGATTTTGTTAGAAAAGCTAGACGATCATCGCTTACGGTTTCGTCGCCCCATCATTGCCCGCGATCGCGATAATCAGTGCAAGATCGATCCCTATCGCACTCGCTATGGCATCTCTGAAATGGTCGAGACTTGGACAACTATCATTGTTTTGTTAATAATCATGAGTGGTGCGGCAGTCCTAGGGTTTACTGCGATGAATCGCTTCTTTGGGGATTGGCAAACCCGCTCAGTTCAGAGTGCCCCTCGCACAGGTGATAACAATGCTATACGTCAACCACCTTCACCTAGTGCTAAACCCAACAATTAATCGCCTTTCAATCATCTTTCTGACAACACATTCTAAAAATCAATGATAGTTCTATCAAATAGTCTGTGCGAAGCACAGACTATTTGATAGAACTATAAAATTACTCCGTAAATAGCAATGAAAGCCATTTTGATGACCGCAGCAGGTGCGCCCAACGTGTTGCAACTTGCTGATGTAAATGAACCCACAATTCAATCGCCTACTGAAATTCTGGTGCGCCTCAGAGCCGCAGGTATTAACCCCATTGATACCAAACTGCGTAGTCGTGGCACATTTCAGCCCGATCGCTTGCCATCAATTCTTGGCTGTGATGGTGCAGGGATTGTCGAAGCGATCGGTGCAGATGTTACCAAATTTAAAGTTGGTGACGCGGTTTACTTCTGTAACGGTGGTTTAGGATCACATCAGGGTAATTATGCAGAATTAACTACTATTGATGAAAAATTCGCCGCCCATAAACCTCAATCCCTCAGCTTTGAAGAAGCTGCGGCTGCCCCACTAGTTTTACTCACCGCATGGGAAGCTTTATACGATCGCGGTAGGCTCGACGCATCAGCAAGTGCCCATGTCCTGATCCATGCAGGAGCAGGTGGCGTGGGGCATGTTGCGATCCAACTAGCTAAGCTTAGAGGTGCTAAGGTCGCGACCACGATTGGCTCTGAAGCTAAAGCAAGATTTGTGAGGGGGGTAGGGGCAGATTTAGCGATCGCCTATAAGCAAACTGATTTTGTTGAAGCGGCGATCGCATGGACAAATGGCGAAGGTGTCAGCCTTGCCTTTGATACTGTCGGTGGTAAATTAATCGAGCAAACCTTTCCTGCGGTGCAGGTATATGGCGATATCATTACCATTCTGGAACCACCCGCCGATATAAGCTGGAAAGTTGCCCGTACTCGCAATCTTCGCTTTAGTTTCGAGCTAATGTTGACACCCATGTTGCTTGGACGAGTTGATCTGCAAGTTCATCAATCGAACATTCTCACTGAATGTGCCCAATTATTTGACTCAGGCAAACTCAAAATCCATGTTAGTGAAGTATTTCAGCTTGCCGATGCTACCAAAGCTCACCAATTATTAGAAACAGGCTCCATAACAGGAAAACTTGTACTCACAATCTAAAAAGCAAGGGGGCTTAGCCCTTTGCTTTTTAACGAAATGTTGCTAGCTGTGCCATTTGCCTTTCATTGGCGATCGTCATTACTTGCCGTTTAGAATCAACAGCAATCCACCCCTTATCTTTGAGCTTTTCTAAAACTTTATTAGTATCCTCAGGATTAACTTCTGAGAGATCCGCAATATCTGAAACAGGTAAATTAAAGATTTCCACCCCCGCCTCAGTTTTATTGCCGTAGGATTCTCCTAAGCCCGTCAAAACTGAGGCAATTCTTACCGCAGGCACTTGCTGACGTAACTGTGTCCTCTGGTTAGTTTTGCGTAACCGTCTCACCATTAGTTGCAACATGCGATGGTGGAGTTGCGGATCTTTAAACAAAAACTGAATAAACTTTTGAGCAGGAACCGTAAGCACACGCACTGGTGTAAAAGCAACCACATCAGTAGAACGCGGAGACTCGTCAAGGATTGCCATTTCCCCAAAGAAATCGCCCTGAGCCAGCACAGCCAGAGTTGCAGCATCCTGACTGCGAACAAATCTAACTTTTACCCAACCAGAGAGGATGAAATAGACAGCATTGCCCCAAGCATCCTCCATCAGCACGGCTCGTCCCGCAGGATAATCTCGTTCTACTGCTTCTGCGAGGAGCCATTCCAAAGTCTCGACACTAGCGGCATCAAATAGTGGAAATAGCTCTTTGAAGATATCCGTTTGCATGGGAATTTTTTTAAGACTGAATCTTGTAAGAACCTGAGCATAGGCACTTTTTGCCTAAAACTATTAAAAGTGATGCAGGCAAGATGCCTGCACTACAAATTCAAGGTAGATATTCTAGGCTAGTCAAAGAAACTAAGCGCCCATGACTTCATAGCCAGAATCTACATAAATAATTTGCCCAGTTACGGCACTAGACAGATCGCTACCTAAGAAAGTTGCTACATTACCAACATCTTCAGGAGTCACTAAACGGCGCAAAGGTGCAGTTTCTTCGTAATGGTGCAACATTTTGTGGAAGTCACCGATCGCAGCCGAAGCAAGAGTCCGAATTGGCCCAGCGGAAATTGCATTAACACGGATGTTATTAGGACCTAAATCAGAAGCCAAATAACGGACATTCATTTCTAAGGCTGCCTTTGCTGCCCCCATAACATTGTAATTAGGTACAACTTTAGCCCCACCGATATAGGTCAGTGTGATAACACTACCACCATCTTTCATGAGGGGCTTTGCTGCACGACATAGGTGGATCAATGAGTAAGCACTCACATCCATAGCTAGTTGAAAACCTGCGCGGGAAATATCTGTAAAATTGCCAGACAAGTCTTCTTTGTTCGCAAAGGCGAGACAATGCACCAAAATATCGATCTTTTCCCATTTCTCTGCTACTGAAGCAAAGAGCGTATCAACCTGTGCATCATCCTGAACATTGCAAGGCAATAAAAAATCTGGTGTCAAAGGATCGGTCAACTCAGCAACTTTACCTTTGTTGCGATCGCGATCATCTGGTAAGTAAGTTATACCTAGCTTTGCGCCAGCCTGATGTAACTTTTGGGCGATACCCCAAGCGATCGAGCGATTGTTGGCAATCCCAGTCACAAGAGCAGTTTTCCCGCTCAAATCTAACAAACCCGTCATGTATGTTTCCTAACGTGAACCAGCATAAATAAGCTTTAATTCAAGCTTACCTTAAAAGCCCATCGCGTTTCTGGCAATCAGACCAAGAGCATTTTGCATGAGGTTGAGCGCTAAAAAGGCAAGTATTGGCGAGAAGTCCATGCCACCGAGAGGAGGAATGATGGAACGAAATAAGTTCAAATAAGGGTCAGTTACTTGACTGAGGGTAGCAAAAGGCTGCTTGTACCAATCAACGTTAGGGAACCAAGTCAGTAAAATGCGAATAATGAGGAGAATCGAATAGATTTGCAGAAACTTACCGACTGTATCAACAATAATAAGAGATGGCATAGGAGTTTGTTAGGTTAGAGAATAGTTAAAGAAAGTAGCTAACATTATTCTAATGAATACAGTCAAGCTCTGAGGTTTTTGTTATCACTTGTACTAAATAAAAATCACTTGTACTAAATAAAATAAGAGGTGTACGGCGGAGTCTTACACCTCTTATTTATTTACTGTTTATCATCAACATTCAAATCACGTAAAGACTCAACGGATGTTTGCTTACGACCATTCTTGCCCTCGGTCATCGCCAGCTCTTGGCTGACCGAATCGATCGCAGCATTAAGTTGGGCAATTTTCTTTTCGAGGTTACGACGCGCAAATTCATTAGAAGTCTGAGGCTTATCAAGGAGTGGATCACCTTCTGATTGGCGATCAATAGTCTCATCTTCTGGTTCAGTGAGCTTAAGAGCCACTAATGCGCCAACTGCGCCGCCAATAGCAGCACCGAAGAGAAAACCTCCCCAAAAATTACCTGAATTATCTGCCATAGCTTTGCCCTAACGATCTCAACAACCTTAAATATCGAGACTTTTGGGACATCATATCATTTTGATTAGCTCTGTAGATATGAAACTTCTGGTTAAGTATAGCTGTCGCCATTCTTGTTAGGACATAAAAACCAAATAGTGTAAGGCGGCGCGAAGCGCCGCCTTACACTATTTGGTTTTTGATTTGTCCTGATACAGGTGACTATAGCTATAGCTAGGCATAATTAACGTCAGTTCGGGTTAGGTTGGCGAATTTTAAAAGCTCAAAAGTAAAAGCTTTGCTTAGCAAGGCTTTTACTTTTGAGCTTTGAGAAAGGGTTTAGGCAGTAAACCCTTTCTCAAAGCTTGGTTCAAATTATTCCGAACTCGCGTTAATTAAATTTTTTAGGTTCCAATGCTATTGATGTAGCAATACTTTTATCTAATTTATTGAGGAATTGGTCATATTCGGTTTGTCTGAATTCTTCAATGGCAACACCTTGCTGATCCTTGATGGTGTTACCTCTCGCATCTGTCTTCACAGTTATAAATGCTAAGTGTTTTTCCAGCCCTGCTTTAAAGAGCTGGCTGCGCTCAAGGATAGCTTTATCATCCTTAGGCTTTTTGGATAGCCAACTGTCATATGCCTCGATCGCATCATACCAATAGAAATTTTTGGCATAGATTCTTGCTTTTTCTAAATCACTCTTGGCAGAAGCGATCGCTTTTGTCACATTATCATCAGACTCAAGACGAATAACCGCATAGGTGTTAGATGCCCCATTGTTATAACGGATCTGCCAACGCTGTTCTTTTTTCTTAGCTAGGGCAGGTGCATTTTCTGGCAAGGTAAACTTGTATAGCCCAAACTTGTCGGCTTTAACTTCGGTTGTAAAAATAGGTTTTGATGATGATTCATTACCATCACGCAATAGAAATGTAAAAGTTATGGGTGTATTTTTACGCTCACTAATTTTTTTAGTTGAAGTGGCTGTTGTGGATTGCTCAGGCTTAACCTCTGGAGGATTGATAGACAAGAAGAATGTAGGGCGAGCAGATAGAGTTTTTGCCCCATCTTTTGGAACCAGCAGAATAATTGTAGGGTTCTCTGGACTCCGAGTAGCCCCACCAACACCTGATGATTTCGGTAGACCTAGACCATATTGAGCAAAGGCTTCAGGAACGAAGCTTAGGGAACTAGCGACAGAAGTTAGACAGACTGTACCGAGACAGATTGCGCTTAAAGTTATCGCCTTTATGTTTGAGTTTTTAGTTGCAATCCTAGTCAAAATCATTGGTGTAATCTTCCTATTCAGTTATATTTGCTAGTATATTTCCCAGATCTCAGCAGCGGACAACATTAATTCACCCACTCTACCTAGACTATGGTTAATGTATGTTTCTAATACGATAAGCAAGGCTAACAAGTTCCCTAGTTACAAAAATACTTGAAAAATATTTATATTTTACGAGCTAATTCGAGCCTAGAGAATCCAAACGAAACAAAAGAAGCAAATAGCGTCGATCACAATTTAACTTTCCATTGCCCCGAGACTAGATCATTACAGAATTCTTTATCAAACAAGTTACATCAAATCTAATTTATTTAGTAGCATCCCAACAAATTAGGGCTAAATCATTTCTTTTGATGTTTGACTTCACCCAAAAGAGCGATCACATTCTATCATTTCCCTGCTGTTATCAAGGTTATCAAACTATGTCGTCACAAAAATGAAGCATTTGCAACAATTGCATATTCGAGGTGTCTCCAAAGGGTAAGGTTCTATACAGATATACAAGGGAGTAATCATCTTTAATTTTCTTAAACAAAATTAAAGATGATTAACTTCGATTACAGGGAATAATTACTGTAGATTTTTATTCTTTAAATTAATATCAGCAAAGATTTATAGGTAAGCCCATAGGTAAGATTATGGGGGAACCTAGGCATTCCAGCTTTCGTCTTTTCTAGTCTGGCAGTCAGTAGCTCGGTTTCCCATTATTTGCCAATAGTTATTCCCAAAGTTACATATAGATTGTTTCGGACTTATGTATATTCTGCTTTAACAGAAATTATTTCTTTGTTTATCAGTAGTCTCACTTAAGCTTCAGCTAATCCTTTATCGAAACCATAAGTCTTCGACAACTATATTGATTTTTTGATTTTTGCGTTGATTGTTAATTAACTGATCTTTTTGTATAGCGGACAAGTCCAAACTAGTAGTTACATACGTAACTCTATTATTATCCGCTACTCCTAAGAAGCATTTATTAGCTTGTAGCAGTCTTTGCAGATTAAGGCTTTTAATCACATTCCTAATATTTCAGATGAATGTACTCAGCATCGTTAAGTAAAGGTGAGATCAATGAGTGTAAATACCTAGTCAAAATCGCTCAAATCCTTAGATAGATAGTGATAGCCGCCCTTTGACTTTTTTAGTTGGTTTGTAATAATATGTAACTCCAGACGCAAAAGACAAAAAGGTTAACCCTTAATTGTACAAAACAGTCTTATTCCTAATGATAGATTAGCACTGTAACTTTATAAAACTTAAAGATTGTGATTATTAGCTGTCAAGCTCATTAGCCTGAAATCTATAAGTTTAGTTATTTAAGTCTGAATAAGTCTTTTTGGTCTCAGCCTTCTGGTCTTGGAGAAGCACTCTTGGAAAACGCTTAGTTTAAAACATTAGGAGCGATATGTCTGAAGAACCATTGACCCAACCCACATCACATCCAGTGGATAGGCAAGCTAACAAGCAGGTCGGTCTGTCTGCTGACATGGTTCGCACGTATTTGCACGAAATCGGAAAAATCCCTCTACTTAGTAATGAAGAGGAGATTATCTATGGCAAGCAAGTGCAGCAGATGATGGTGCTGTTTGAGGCGCAGGAAAAACTTGCCCAAAATAGCGATCGCTTACCAACTGAGCAAGAGTGGGCTGAAGCTGTGGGCTTAGAGCCAGCAGTTTTGCATAGCAATATTCGCCTTGGCACTAGAGCTAAGCGCAAAATGATCGAAGCAAACCTTCGCTTGGTTGTTTCTGTGGCGAAGAAATATCAAAAACGTAATTTAGAACTTCTGGACTTAGTACAGGAAGGAACTCTAGGCTTAGAACGTGCCGTAGATAAGTTTGACCCCACTAAGGGGTTTAAGTTCTCGACCTATGCCTATTGGTGGATTCGTCAGGCAATTACCAGAGCGATCGCTCAACAAGCGAGAACGATCCGCTTGCCAGTTCACATTACCGAAAAGCTCAATAAAATCAAAAAGGCTCAACGTCAGTTATCGCAAGATCTCGGTCGAGTAGCTACGGTCGCCGAAATCGCCTATGAACTAAATATCAAAACTGAACAGGTACGCGAGTGTTTATCGCTATCGCGTCAACCAATTTCCCTTGATCTACGCATTGGCGATAATCAGGATACAGAACTTGCGGAACTCCTCGAAGATACAGGGCGATCGCCTGATATTTACGTTGAGCGCGAGTCTCTGCGTACAGATATTCAGAGCTTGCTCAAGGAATTACCTGAAAAGCAACGTCAAGTTATGATTTTACGTTATGGCTTAGATGATGGACAGGAAATGTCTCTAGCGAGCATCAGTAAACGCATGGATTTAAGTCGTGAGCAAGTAAGGCAATTAGAACGTCAAGCGATGGATTATCTTCGCAAGCGCAAAGCCAGAATGCAGGAATATCTAGCTAGTTAAAAAGAGGAGGTGCAAAGCACCTCCTCTTTTTAATTAAAGGAAAGTTCGGCAAAGCCGAGCTTTCCTTTAATTCGCGGCAACACGCTATGAACTAGGTAAGGCTCTTGCGGATAACGCCAAAGTTATCTAGCTTCGACTTCGCTCAGCTAACGTTGGCTGAGCGGAGTCGAAGCCACAGGTACTTTAATTAATAGCAAGTCCCTAAAGTTTGCATTGCTATATATAGAGAAATTGTTTGGTTAGTAACCCTTCAAAGTTTGCAATAATCTAAAGTTAGTTCTTAGATATTTCAAACAACTCAATTAAACCCATCAACCTCTATGCCGCTCAAATCTACAACTCGTCACATTCAGATTTATGCAGCCATCGTGGATCAGGACAACGATGAACTCATCGATAGTGAAAATACATTGACCCTAGATGTTGATCCAGACAATGAACTGAACTGGACAGATGGCGCTATCCAAAAGGTATATCGCAAGTTTGATGAGCTTGTGGCGGACTATAAAGGTGCTGATCTTACTGATTACAACCTACGCCGCATTGGATCAGATTTAGAGCATTTTGTGCGATCGCTATTGCAACAGGGCGAAGTTACCTACAATCTCAATCATCGCTCGCTCAACTACAGTATGGGTTTACCCCAAATCGTCAATACGGAAGCTCAATAAATTTCTTTAGTAATTATTTAGCAATATTTCAAAAACCTATGTCTGAAACTGCACCAACCTCTGAAGAACCTAAGGCAAAACCTGCGGCGAAACCTAAAGCCGAGAAGCCCCCTGCGATCGAAGATTTGCCATTTGATGAATTTATTAACACCCATTACCTACCAGCTTTGACCAAAGCCTTTGGTAAGCAGGGTGTGAGTGACCTGCAATTAGAATTTAGTAATTCTCAAGTACGTGGCTTATGGGCACAGGGTTTACGTCAATTTACAGTTTATTTTTCTAAGTCAGATATCAATGCACAGAAGGCTTTTTCCTGTGCCGATGCAGGGCGATCGCCAAGCACCATCGAACCATTTTTGATCGATGAACGTAAAGCTCCTCTCGATTTGCTCGTATTTGGTGTGATTCAACGCTTAACTGCCCAAAAATGGCTACAAGCTAATTAATAAGAAAGGGGTGCTTTGCACCCCTTTCTTATTTAGAGGAATTTTTTGGGACAATAACTAGTCTGTCATTTTGAATTTCGATTTTCATGCCCAGCTTCTCTACCTCTTGAGCAACAATTTGTACTGTTTTCTTATCTACAGCATTTTGTAAAACTAGAGACCAAGCTCCTACCTGTGCTTTGGTGAGATCCCGATCCTCTTCTAACCACTTTGCTGATTGACGAGATAGATCTGCTGCTAGCTTAGGATCTTCAAAGGTTTTTGCAGTTGGACTAACACGATCAGCCCATTCAGACGCTTTGAGATATGACTCTCTCGCACCTTTGGCATCGCCGAGAAATAATAGATGATCAGTGGCTTTATATCGCCAAATAGTATAGGCAGTGGGTTGGATATCGGGATTAAGCGATCGCAATCCTTTTTCATAAATATTGATGGCATCTCTCGGTGCTCCTGCAAACATTGATACGCTAGCTGACATATATAGATAGCTACTCAAGAAGCGAGGGTCGCGCTCGATGATATTTTCAAAATAGCGTGGACTGAGACTATATCCAGTTTGAAATTTATTTCTGGAAATATCGTCGCCAAAGTATTGCAGAAATTGTAAAAAGGTAAAGTTGGCAATCATGTTGTTAAAGCCAAAACCACGGGAAGGTAGCTGCCGAATTACCTTCAGCCGAGCTTCTTCTTCTCTGACCCCCTTACGAGTTTCTTCTAGGGTCTGTCCAGTTAAGCGTTGATTTAACTTAGGAAATTGCAAGCTGAGTGCGATCGCAGCAAAAAAGGCGATCGCACTCAAGTTAATCGCAAGATTACGGAACCGCATCTGACTTAATTGCCTTCAGAAATGAATGTATCTTTACTAAGACTATCAATCAGTTTATTGCTTGGTGAGCCATCGGCAGGTGTAATCGTGTAAAAATTTTGCGCCCTGACGATCGCATTGCGAGTTTCAGCCGTTAAGACACCATCAGCCTTGCCATTATAGAAACCGCGCTTAGCCAATAGGTTCTGCAACTCAACAATCTGAGCATTACTGGCACTTGCCTGTGGCGTTGCAGTTGCAGTTGCGATTGGGGTGGCGGGAGTAGGCTGAACTTGAGGTTTAACCGTTGCTTGAGGTTGGGCAGTAGCTTGAGGTGTAACTTGGGCTTGAGGTGTAGCTTGAGTTGCAGGTTGAGTTGCCTTCGCTTGCGGTTGTACCTGTGGAGCCTGAGGCTGTACTTGAATCTTGGGCTGTAACTGAGGCTGAGGCGTAGCTTGTGGGGTGACTACTTGTGGTTGTACCCGTACAGTGGGGGTGTTATTTACAGTAATCTGCTGTTGGCGAGGAGCACCTGATTCTAATGCGGCAATGGTCTGTGCACCTGCAACCCCATCAGGAGTTAAGCCATAGGCTTTCTGGGCAGAGATGATGGCGGCTTTAGTCCGAGGACCGAGAAAACCTGTGATTGGTCCTGAGTAAAATCCGCGATCGGTGAGCAGATTTTGTAAATTAGCAACATTCTCATCTGTTGTCGCACTTGACTTAGCTGCTTGGTTGGTTGGAGCGGTTGCTTTAGTTGCGGTAGAGGATGTCGGTGCATCTTTCTGTAAAGCCGCTACGGTTTGAGCACCTGCAATCCCATCAGGAGTCAAGCCATAGGCATTTTGAGCAGCAATTATTGCTGCTTTAGTTTGATTGCCCTTGATACCGTCGATCGCACCATTATAAAAACCACGTTTGGCAAGCAACTGTTGTACTGAGGCAACATTGCTATCACTAGCTTTTACCGCATCTTTAGATTCTGTGGTAGTGGTGGTATTTTTAGCCGCAATATTGACCTTACTACTTCCTGACTCCAAAGCCGCAATAGTCTTAGAGCCAGCAATGCCATCGGCGGTTAAGCCATAATTTTTCTGAGCCGCAATGATGGCGCTACGGGTCTGATTGCCCATGATGCCATCGACTGCACCATTGTAAAAACCACGCTTGCTGAGTAGCTCTTGTAAATTGGCAACTTCAGTACTTTTAGTCGTAGAGGTATTACTAGTACTAATAGCAATAGTTGCTGTTTTGCTACCATCGGACTCTAGCGCTGCGAGGGTTTGAGGACCTGCCACACCATCGGGGGTAAGATTATAGGCTTTTTGAGCCGCAATGATAGCATTACGGGTTTGGTTGCCCATGATGCCATCGACTGCACCATTGTAAAAACCACGATCTGCGAGTAACTTCTGAAGATTCATCACCGATGAACTAGGAACTGAGGCGCTAGTCGTATCACTTTCACTAGCTTTTGCCTCCACTTTGGCAACAGGTGCACCATTTTCAAGCGCAGCGATCGTGCGGCTACCTGCCACACCATCGGGAGCTAGTCCGAGGGACTGTTGAGCACGGATGATGGCATTTTTAGTAGATGACCCAGCAACACCATCGATCGCTCCTGGATCAAAACCATTTTTAGCTAGTAATGATTGGACGTACTTCACATCTGACGATGGTGTAACTTCAGCGATCGCTGTTAGAGTCGAGCCTAATCCAATAAGGAGTGTGGTACTGGCAAGAATTACATTCAAGCTTAGTTTGGCGGATTTAGTCGTTAACTTTTTGAGCCAAGTTTGAAAAGTAGTTTCCATATTGGCATTTGTAGAAATATTGTCGGCTGTAGCGATCGCTTGATCATCACAGACAAATTCTTCTTGAATATAAGCTAGGAGTTCCATAATTAGACCTTATTGAATTATTGAGAGGGATTAATGAGAAAGCTTTAAGCAGATGTTTTGAGATTGCTTAGATGGTTCGATGTTCCGAAAAGTTTCTAGTTAGGATGAATTTGTATTTTGTGAAGTTGGCGTAGGTAAGTTTTGGCTAGAAGTTGGCGGCACTTGAGAATCACTCCTTGATGGAACATTAGGGCTAGGTCGAATATCGTTAGTATTGGTAGAGCTTGGTGCAGTTTGGACATTTTGAGAGGCTTGAACATTGCTCGTGGTTTCAATCGTTTGTCCGTTGAGGGATGCAACTAATTCTGGACTTATGTCTCCTGTAGTTTTTTGTCCATAGGCATTTTGAGCATCAACAATGCTGTTTCTAGTACGCAGGTCATATTGCCCGTTAAGTTCTCCGTCATAAAAACCACGCTTTTGCAGTAAACCTTGAATTTCCCAAATCTCTTTACTCGCTTTTCCTATGGGTGTGGGGCTAAAAGCAGGTAGAGAAAGGGGAACATTAGTACCGCCAGCTAGCAAAGCCCGAATTGTCAAAGGACCTGCAAATCCATCTAGGGGTAAACCATAGGCTCTTTGTGCTTTCCAGATTGCATCAGTAGTAGACTGCCCCTGTTGCCCGTCAATTACGCCCTGATAAAAGCCCCTCTGTTTGAGTAAAATCTGCAAGTTACCAATCTCTGAGCCTTCAGAAAAACCTATAAGTTGAGGATTAGGGCGCGTAATTACTATTGCGCTATCAATCGGATCTCGCCCCGTAGATTTTGGACTAGGTGATACATAACTTCTAGAACCGTCTTTAGCCGCATTTCTCAGCAAAGCTAGAGTTTTTGCTCCAGGGATACCGTCAATTAACAAATTTCCTTGGGATTTTTGAAAGGCAATTACTGCTCTCTTGGTTTGCCTGCCATAAACGCCATCAATTTCACCGACAGCAAACCCCTGTTGAGCTAATAATGTCTGTACCTCTAAGACATAGCTAGTATTGCAAAGATATAAATTTTCACACCATGGAGCCGTATTTACCGATGGCTCAAGGTATCGTCTCGCTTCAGCAGTCTGACTGAAACTTAAGTTCAAGCTATTCATTCCTGTAATAGCGATCGCTGATAGCACATACGAACGCCACCTCTTCATCGCTAAATTCCAGACAGGTTGCTCTACCTGAGATTTAGGATTGTCCGTTGCATTACAAGTCAGCAGATCTGCATCTGAAGATTCTAATTGAGCCTGTTCATAAGCCCACGCATCATAGATATAGGCTGCAAGTTCCATAGCTACCACTAAATTAATGATCGCTTGATCGCTTTCTAAATACTGATTCCCAAAAATGAATTTACAATTTCAGGAATTGGCATAACTTATTTTAAACGATCTTTTCTGGCTTCTTACGTCAAAAAATGTATATCTTTCAAAAGTAGAGGTTTTTCATCATGTGTGGGTCTTCGCACCGTAGGTGATTACACTCCTTAACTAAGAGACTTGCGGATAAAAAATGTCACACCAAAGTTATCTAGCTTCGATTTCGCTCAGCTAACGTTGGCTGAGCGAAGTCGAAGCCACAGGTACTTTAATTAATAGCAAGTCCCTAAGGAGTGTAATCTCTAGGTTCTTCAGCAGCGATCGGCTGCGTTTTTTGCATGTCTTTACCATAGTGAATTCCTATCTGAATTACCTTGTCTGACTGTGGCTCTGGGCGCGATCGCTCAATGCCCCTCCGACGTTCAGAGGTTCTTTCTTCACTGGTATCTTCAGTCACAACTTCATAGAGAATTGCTTGTTTATTAGCTTCACTACCGCGTCTGAGTACCCTTCCTAAGCGTTGAATATATTCACGGGCAGAACCTGTACCTGATAGGAGGATGGCAATCCGAGCATCGGGCACATCGACACCTTCGTTTAGCACATGGGAAGTAACGAGGGTTTTATATTTACCTTCGCGAAAGTAAGTCAGGATTTCATGGCGTTCTTTGACAGGAGTTTGGTGGGTGAGCGCAGGAATTAACAAATCTTTAGAAATGCGATAAACCGTAGCGTTGTCATTGGTAAAAATTAAAATGCGCTCAGGAAAGTGCTGCGCTAGTAGATCAGCGAGAACTCGCAATTTTGCCTCTGTACCGAGTGATAATTCCTTTGATTCCCGATGGGCAAGCATGGCGCGACGACCTGCCTGCGATCGCGCACTGGCTTGCACAAATCTTTGCCAGCCTTCTAAACTACCAAGGGAAATTTTGGCTTCTTTGAGAAATTGATTACGGGTTTTAATTAGGGCATCGTAGCGATCGCGCTCTTGAGCAGAGAGAGAAACTTTGATCTGCACAATTTTGTGTTCCGCAAGGGCTTGCCCTGAAAGTTCTTCGGCAGATTTGCGATAAACTTCTTCGCCAATGAGCAGTTCTAAATCTGCGTGTTTGCCATCGCTACGTTCAGGAGTGGCGGTTAAGCCCAGTCGATAGGGGGCGATCGCATATTCAGCAATCACCCGAAAGAAATCCGTCGGTAAATGATGACATTCATCAAATATGAGTAAGCCGTAGAGATTGCCTAGAGCTTCCGCTTGAATGGCAGCACTGTCGTAGGTAGCAACTAAAATCGCGGTGCGATCGCGTGAGCCGCCGCCCAATAGTCCAATCTCTACATCAGGAAAAGCCGCCAATAAATGCGCGTACCACTGATGCATCAAATCTAGGGTTGGCACGACGATCAAGGTACTGCGGTTAGTTGCTTGCATGGCTAACTGCGCTAAATAGGTCTTACCTGCGGCAGTAGGCAAAACGACTACCCCTTGTTTCCCCACCCGCTGCCATGCGGCTAAAGCCTGACTCTGATGGGGATATGGTTCCATTTGGGTATGAGCAGTCAGGTTAATCTCGCTATATTTCCGTGATTTATCCTCGATCGCAATTCCCTCTGATCGCAAGGTCAAGATTAATTCGCGGTAGTGGTATGCAGGGATGCGAAATTTCTCAATGCGATCGTCCCATGTGGCAAACTCAATCCATGCTTTGCCCTTAGGTGGTGGATGAAGGATGAGCGTCCCGCGATCGTAGGTTAATTGAGGAATACGCGGCATTATGGCTTAGCAGTAAAATCGTGAAAGTTAACGTCCGTGGGTTATTTGTAACATCTTAAGCTGAACTGCTTATTAAGCTCGGATGAACTCGCGTTAAAATCATATAGATTTGTTAAGTCCTTTAAATCTATAGGCATTATGTTTCCAAGCATGAGACATCCCTATCGATATGTTTGGGATTTTTGGTATTACTTTGAGCCTGAGACGGCTCTATATCATGTGTTTTATCTCAACGCTGATGAGATTCTAGTACCTTCTGAGAAACATCATCATGCAGCTTGTGTTGGTCATGCTGTTACCTCTGATTTCTTGCGGATGGAGTGGGGCGACGAGAAAGAATTCGATATTTTGAAGCCACCGAAGCACCATTGGGCAAATACTTCTATTTGGAGTGGTGATGTCATCAAGATCAAGAATGGATTTTTATTGTTTTATACCTCGCGCAACCGTGAACAGGACGATGGTATGACCCAAAATATTGGGGTTGCCTATACCGATAATATTTGGAGCGATCGCTGGCAGATGTCCTCAATTCGGATTCGCCCTGAGTATTGTTACCAAATTAAAAGCTCCCTTGGCGATCTTTCTCCCCATGCTTGGCGCGATCCGTTTTTATTTCAAGATCAAGGACAGGTGTATATGTTACTCTCTGCCAAGTCAACGGATGATCCAATCGGTCGTAATGGGGTTGTGGGTTTACTTAAACTCAAAGAAAATAATTTCTCGAAAGGAGAATGGGAATACCTCGATCCGATCCTCAAGCCCTGTTGTTATTCAGAAATGGAAGTGCCCCAACTGTACCTTGATTCCCAAGGTAAATATGAACTAGTCTTTTCTTCATGGGCAAAGAATGATTTTTCGGCGGTGACTAGGCAGGCTGGTGGGTTACAGGGATTTACGGGATCGGATTTTCAGCAATTGCAAGGTAGACCCCATGTATTGATGCCTGAAAAATATGGTCTATATGCCTGTCGCGTAATTCCTGAGTTAGAGGGTGAGATTGTGGGGTTTGATATTCATGATGGAGGTATTCGCCGCAGTGGTGTCAAGACCAAGTTTCAGTCAGTAAATCGCGATTTTTCCAGATTTAGTTTTGAACTAGCATAAGCTTGTATCGATCAAAAGGAGTGGCGGCGCATCGCGCCGCCACTCCTTTTCTAGCAGATATATTTATGCTTCAATGACTACGCGCAGATTGCCTCGCTTATCGGTGACGCGGCAAGCAGTAGTTCCTATCGTGGAGGTGGAATTTTGACGGACAAATTCGAGATCGAGCCATGTGGAACCTATTCGCAAATTTTTGAGGGATAGATAGTCGATGGATGCGGGGAGGGCGGGATCGATGATGCGTAGATGATTTTCGGGAGCATTGGGAACTAGATTAATCATCATGTGCAGCAATTGGAAAATTGTGCCAGATGCCCATGCTTGTGGGGAACAAGCCACAGGATATTGCACAGGTTCGCGATCGCCTGTCCGTTCATAGCCACAAAATAGCTCAGGTGGACGCTGATAGGGCTGGTGAGCCGTCATAGCAAAGATGCCTTGGGCAACTTCGAGAGCTTGATCAATTAGTCCTAGCGATCGCAAGCCTTGGGCAATTAAGCTATTGTCGTGCGGCCAGACGGAACCAACGTGATAACCCATTGGATTATAGGCGGGAGATTGATTACTAAGGGTGCGAATTCCCCAACCGTTAAAGAGATCGGGAGCGCGAAGACGTTCGGCAACACTACGGGCTTTTTCGGGGGTGAAAATGCCGAGGTTGAGGCAATGACCGGGGTTAGAGGTGATGCTATCTACGGGTTTCCCTTCGCCATCAAGGGCAAGGGCGCAATAGTCGAGATCGGGCAACCAAAAGTCACGATTAAAGCGCATTTGCAGATCGCGAGCGTCCTTTTGCCAGCGATCGCTTAAGTCGTGGCGCTTTTTCAAGATGGCAAGTTCGCTCAAGCGGATTTTTGCAGCGTAGACATAGCCTTGCACTTCACACAGGGCGATCGCACCCTGCGCGAGTTTGCCATGTCGATCAACGATGCAATTGCCTGAGTCCTTCCAACCTTGATTTTGCAAACCTCTTTGGGATTGGCGATGGTAGCGGAGATAGCCCGTCTCACGCATATTGCGATCGATCCATTCCATGGCGGCGATCGCATTGTCCCATAGGCGATCGAGGGTATCGAAATCCTGCGTCCATGCGAAGTATTCAGCATAGAGCATTAGCCAAAGTGGAGTAGCATCAATCGTGCCATAGTAGGGTGTATGGGGAATTTCTTGACATCTTGCCATCTCTCCAAATCGCATTTCATGAAGAATTTTCCCTTCTTCTTCCTCTCGCCACTGATCATCAATCTTGCCCTGATACTCTGCCAAAATATGCAGCGTATCGCGAGCGATCGCAGGATCGAGAATTAAGGTCTGAGCCGCCGAAATGATGGCATCACGCCCAAAGAGGGTGGCAAACCAAGGAACTCCTGCGGAGAGAACTTTGCGCTCGCCAAAGCTCTGGCGCAATAGATAGATATCATGTTCAGCGCGTTCGATAATTTGGTTAAAGGTGCGATTATTGGTACGGATTTGGGTAATAGCCGATCGCCATTCCTGTTCTTCGATCAATTCGGCAGCCTTAGCTTGCAACAAGGTCATCGGCGCATGAACGTTAGAAACGGGCTGATGATTCATCAGCATTTGTAGGCGATATCCCAAACGCACTGTTTCATGGGGAGCAAGAGCGATATTCCAAACCGATGTATAGCCTGACAGGTAATCAGGAAGGCGATGCATAAATTGAATATGGGATTCCATTAATGCACCATCAAGTCCTTGATATGCCATTGTCAATTCGTGGCAATGTTGCGGCAGTTGATAGGAATTGTGGGAATCGAGAGAATTTGATTCTATTTGACGGAGAATTGTGCCGCGCTGTTTGCGCTCAAAGCCCCGCACATCAAATAAATCAACAAAATCGGCATCAAAGCTGAGACTTAATTGAAATGTAATTGCTTCAGTACCATAATTGGTCAGCGTAATTTCTTCAAATAAGCCTCCATTCAGCGCAATTTCCCGTTGAATCCCGATAGTTTCCGCAGGAATCCGATCATCAATGCGCGGATTTGCACATAGGATAGAAAGGGCAAATCCCTTTTGAGCGCTACTACTCAATAAAATTGGAGATCGCCCTTCAATTTGCAGTTCTAAACGACTCAAGAAACGGGTATCTCGACAAAACAATCCCAAACTAGCGATCGCCCCATCGGTAATGCAGCCTGAAATATTGCCAAGGATGTCGGTAATCAGAAATAGGTCGTCATCCTTAAGGGTTAAGGTCGGTTGCAAGCGATCGCTAAGGACACATCCCCATTCAGGAATTGGCAAGCGATCGGCGGGGACAAAATATCGCCCTTGCAGTTCTATTACATCTGACACAAAATAAATTCCCCGAAGTAAATTTTAGTTCATAAATTGCCGCGCTTTGCGCGGCAATTTATGAGATGGATTATGATGCTTTAGCCATTTCCGCTACAGCGAGAGAAGCTGGTGCAGGAATAAATGGAGAAGAAGGCATAAAGGACTTGTGGGATAGCGATCGCGCTAACAGGCGGCGATAGAGATCGCTCAACTGAATGGCAACACCATTCCAACTAAAGTTTTGCTGTACGCGCAAGGATGCTTGCTCGCGCATTTTCGTGACCGCAAGGGGATCATTGAGAGCGAAGGAAATCGCCTCCGCAAAGGCTCCCACATTTTGGGGTGGCACTAGCCAGCCCGTCTCTCCCTGCACCACTGTAAATTTCAAACCGCCCACATCCGAAGCGACAACGGGCGTACCGCAAGCCATCGCCTCGATCGCCACTAAACCAAACGGTTCATAATGGCTAGGAATCACGCAAACATCCGCCGCCGTATAGTACAGAGGTAGGCGATCGTGTCCCACCTGCCCGACAAATTGAGTAACAGCCCCTAAGCCACAATCACGCACTAAAGCCTCAATGCGCGATCGCTCCTGACCATCGACTGCATCAGGATCGCTACCACCGACAATCAACAGTCGCAACTTCTGAGAGTTATCACTTTCCTTTAACTGAGCAAAAGCCCTCACCAAAGTTTCAATCCCCTTACGCGGATCGAAACGACCAACGTATAGAACCACCTGTTCATCATGAGGTAAGCCTAATTTTGCTCTTGCTTCCTCCTTTGGCATCAGGTGAAAGGTTTGAATGTCCGTACCACAGGGAATCACTTCAATCATTCCTTTTGAAGATACTAGCGATCGCAAATGTTCCACTTCTTGTGGACTCGTTGCCACCACACAATCTCCCTGCTCCAAAATTTGGCGTTCAATTGCCAGACGGGTATCAGCGATCGCTGGGCGATCGCTCACGGACTGATATTTCACCGCCCCAAGGGAATGGTAGGTATGCACTAACTGCACATTCATCCTTTGCTTTAGTTGCAAGCCGACCCACGCCGACATCCAATAATTCGTATGGATTAATGGATAATTTGTCCCTTCCTTCGCTTGAAATTTCAAGAAGGCTTCCACAAAAGCAGGCATTTCTGGAAAGAGGCGATCGCGAGGAATATGGGTTTCTGCTCCTGCCTTCAATCGAATCGTGCGGCAATGGGGCGAATGCTGGACGATCATCGGCTCATCGGGATGACGCTTGCGGGTAAATAAATCCACTTGCCAGCCTAATTTGGCGAGCGCCTCTCCCACTTGCCTTACATAGACATTTTGACCACCTGCTTCTTCTTTCCCAATGACTGCCGCAGGATCACCATGATCGGAAATTAAGGCGATCGCTTGGCGATGGGTCGATGGTCGATGGGTAGTTTTAAGAGACTTTGGGAATGGTTTGGTATTGCTAATGGAATTTCGAGAAAGGGGGATAGTCGTGGTGGCACTAGGAATTGAAATAAATCCTGAATTGAGACTATTTGGACTGCTATTTAATGGGGAAATTAATGGTGAAAGGGACATATTTTTACCTCTGGGATTAAGAAACTAAACTCACAGCCCGTTTGGAATGACCATTTCGTGAGAATCGCTCACCGAGAATCTTTTGATAGACCGCTTCATAACCATCTGTCATACGTTGAGCGCTGAAATATGTCTTCACATGGTTACGGCAGGCTTGACGATCAAGTTCTGCTGCTTTAGGAATGGCGGCGACACATTCCTCCACGGTGTTACAAAGGAATCCGCTTATACCATGAGCAACTACTTCAGAAGTAGAACCAAGGCGCATCGCAATCACAGGAGTTCCTGCTGCCATTGATTCGACCATGACTAATCCAAAGGGTTCGCGCCAAGTAATCGGGAATAGGGTTGCCACGGCTCCACCCATGAGGGCATTTTTCATGGCATGGTCGGCTTCACCCAAATATTCAATTTGCTTCCCATCAATTAAGGGTTGGACTTCTCTCTCAAAGTAGGCGCGATCGACGACATCCACTTTGCCTGCCATCTTTAACTTCCAACCTGCGGCTTTAGCGATCGCGATCGCTAGATGTGGTCCTTTCTCAGGAGACATCCGACCTAAAAATGCTAAGTAGGGAGGTTCTTCAGGTTGGGCGTAGAAATGATGGCTATCTACATCAATTCCGTTATAAACTGTCGCTACATAATTCAGTCCTAATCGAGGTTCCCTTTGTGTGTCTGAAATGCTGACATAGGGTTGTTTTTGAGCATGGGTAAAGATTTTCTCATTATCAGGCGTAAAGATGCCATGCAAGGTATGGACGGTCGGGGTTTTGACTAAACCTGCATAGGGCAAAGCCGCACAACCCATATGGGAATGAATGATGTCAAATTCTTCAGCACGTTCATATACACGGCTCAGTTGGAGCATTTCGTAGACCCCATATTCCTTAACATCGGGGTCGAGCCGTAGCGATCGCGGATGGACGGAATCTAATTTTGCTAAAGTGATCGAATCACCTGATGCAAACAATGTCACCTCATGTCCGCGCCGCACCAGTTCATCGGTCAGCAATCCCACTACCAGTTCAATACCACCGTAGGCTGGTGGTGGTACTCTTTCCCAAAGTGGGGCGACCTGAGCAATCCGCATAATTAACCTCCTTAGATCGGACTCTATAAATAGATCGGATTTAAACAAGAAAAAAATGGATGCTTACAGTCAGGAACTGTTAAGAAAATCTAAACAACTCTAAAACAGAATTTAGAGAACTCTTCTATTGATGGTCAATAGGGTTATCCTCACTTCCATTAGTACGGTAAACCCCTCTTCGTTTGGGAGTAAAATGTATAAGTAGAAACAGAAATTCCTTTTAATATCTTGCTAAGAAATAAAAATTTGCCATCTTCTCATCTAATGTCTCTCGCTATATTTGTAACTGATTTGGATAATACCCTTGTTGGTGATAAGGAGGCGCTAAGGGAACTCAATCATCAACTCAGCGATTATCGTCAAAATCAAGGTACTAAAATCGTCTACGCAACAGGACGATCGCTGACCCTATACCATCAATTAGCGATCGCCGAAAATCTACTTCCTCCCGATGCACTTATTACTGCCGTTGGTACAGAAATCTATGATCACATCCTGAATCCTGATCATGATTGGGCAACTCTTATTAGTCAAGGTTGGAATCGTGATTTAGTCTGCGAGATTGCTTCTCAATTTGAGGATTTAATTCCTCAACCTGAATCTGAACAACGTCCATTTAAAATTAGTTACTTCCTTTCCCAAGAGCTAGCGGATGAGATTATTCCCCTGCTAAAAACTGTTCTCATTTCCCAAAATGCGACCGTAATTTATAGCGGTGGCAAAGATTTGGACATTTTGCCGAAGGATGTCGATAAAGGCAAAGCTGTCTCCTTCTTAAGTAAAAAGTGGCAAATTGAACCTAGTCAAACCCTCGTTTGTGGCGATTCGGGCAATGACATTTCCCTATTTGCGATTAATCAAGTTAAAGGAATTATCGTTGGTAATGCTCATTTGGAATTACGCGATTGGCATTACCAAAATCCATCGAGCGATCGCTATTTTGCTAAGAGTAATTACGCTCAAGGCATTATGGAAGGCTTAAAACACTTTAATTGGTAATGAATTCCATGAATAGCATGAAGAAGTAGAAGGGGTGCACCGCACCCCCATGATTTTACCGTGCTTCAGGGGATGGTGTGGCGCGTTTTGGCGAAGGAATCAAATAGGCAATCACTGCACCACCGACAAAACCAGCGACATTGCGAACAATCGGAACCCATTCATTCGTGCGAGTGAGGACGGGACCTAAACCAAAGGAGATAAACAACATTCCCCATAGTGGTGTGAAAATGAGCGCCCATTTCCAAGCAAAGATTTCGCCTTCCTTACGAGGATGTCCTGCAAAGCCAAAAACCACGCCGCCAACGATGGAAGTAATCAAGGTGAGAATCCATTGCTCTTGGGGAATTCCGGGAACGACCGCACAGCCATCCTGTTCTAAACAGGTGGTGATGGCATCAATGGATGACAAAATTGATTGATCGTAACCCTGTTCGCGCACATAGAATTGATTGCCGTAGCGCGATTGCAACTCGATCCAAAAGCCTCGCGATAGCAAGGGATAAACCTCATCGCCAACACTGAAATTTAATAAATTACGACCGCGAGAGTCCGCAACCAGCATCACACTGCGATCGTCAAGTCCCCAGAAATCTTTTACGGCACGACCGGGGGTGCGATCGACTTGGGTGAGGACTCGTAATTTCCAGCCTGTTAATTCTTCAAATTTGGTTAGTTTTTGATCGAGCGCCAATTCTTCCGAGTCAGTCAAAAAGCGACCGAGATCGATCACATTCGTATATTTTTCTGGTAAAAGCTCTGGTGCGTCATAGGCATGAGCCGCAGGAACATGACTAAAAATAAGGGCTAAGGGCAGAATTATGGCGATCGCGATCGCGCCAAGTTTCCGCGTCAATTTCTGCATAAATCTCGGCATAAATTTTAATGGCGTGGGCTGAATCATGATTTTTATTAAAAGTGAAACTAAAGGCGGATCTTAATATTTCTTAATATCTTAACAAGAGTATATAGTTAAAAATACTCCTTCTCCGTATTATTTCCTATGGCAAGCCCAATTCAGTGGTATCCCGGACATATCGCCAAAGCAGAAAAACAGTTATTAGAACAACTGAAATTGGTTGATGTGGTCATTGAAGTGCGTGATTCGCGCATTTTGATGTCTAGTAGGCATCCCAAAATTGAAAAATGGGTAGAAGGAAAATCGCATATTCTCGTGTGTAATCGCATTGATGCCATCTCCTCAACGGCAAAATCGCAATGGACACGCTGGTTCACCGAGCAGGAGCGCATGGCATATTTCACCGATGCCCAAGCAGGTAAAGGGATGGTGGATTTGCTGAAGGCGGCTCAAGTAGCTGGGGAAAAGGTTAATGAACGGCGGCGCGGTCGCGGGATGTTACCCCGTCCTGTGAGGGCGGTAGTGGTGGGCTTTCCCAATGTGGGTAAATCAGCATTGATCAACCGTTTACTTAAGAAAAAAGTTGTAGCAAGTGCCAATAAACCGGGGGTAACGCGCCAATTACGCTGGATCAGGATTTCCGATCAAATTGAGCTACTCGATACCCCGGGGGTAATTCCGCCTTTACTCCACGATCAAGATGCTGCATTGAAATTGGCGATTTGTGATGATATTGGGCAGGCTGCCTATGACAATGTGTTGGTGGCTGCCGAGGCGGTAGATTTATTACTTCAGCTAAATGTCAATTTAAAGAGTCGCTATGAAATTGACCCAGCTAACTCAACTTCAGGGATTGAATATATTCACCAAGTTGCGACTTTAAATAAATTTCAAGGAGATCTCGATAAAGTCGCACGATTGATTTTGTATGATTTTCGCAAGGGAAAATTAGGCGCGATCGCTTTAGAGATGCCTCCTCTGTAAATATTTTAAGCAACTTTACTTATGAGTTCAGCAACGGGCATAATTACTTACAACTAGGCAAAAAGGTAAGCGGGGGATCAGCAATATCAATCGCATACTTTTGATGTTTGCGATCTAAAAATAAATTAATTTGGGGATTTTGCTAGAAATGTCCGATCCGTCCGATCCGTCTGATCCATCTAATCAACAACATAATGCCCAAGCTGCTCAGCAAAAAGCATTGTTTGGTGTGATTGCAAAAATCCGTGAATCCCTTGACCTAGAAAGTATTTTTAAGTCAACTGCGATCGAGGTGCGCCAGCTATTAAATGCTGATCGTGTGGGGATGTATCGTTTTGATGAAAATGCTGAGTTTAGCTGTGGTGAATTTGTGTCTGAGTCAGTGCTGCCTCAGTTTGATTCCGCCTTAGCGGCAAAAATTAGCGATCACTGCTTCGGTGAAAATCACGCCAAATATTATCAGCAAGGCAAGATCTGGGCTTGTGCAGATATTTATCAACAGGGGCTACCCAGTTGCCATATTCAAATTTTAGAGAGATTTCAGGTTAGGGCGAATCTCGTTGTGCCTTTGCTCAATAGCGATCGCCTCTGGGGTTTGTTATGTATTCATCAATGCTCTACGACAAGGCAATGGCAAGAATCAGAAATTGACTTTGTTAAGCAAATTGCCACCCATCTAGATGTAGCCTTAAAGCAAGCTGAGTTTGTTGCCCAATTGCAAGCCCAGTCTGAAGATCTCACCCGTGCCGTTGAGCAAGCCGTAGGAAGAGAGAAAGCAGTCGCTGCCATTATCAACAAAATCAGGCGATCGCTAGATCTCACTACCATTTTCACCACCACCACCGAAGAAGTCCGCCACCTGCTCAAAGCTGATCGCGTCACCATTTATCAGTTTCACCCTGATTGGAGTGGCGAGTTTGTCGTCGAGTCAATGGCAGAAGGCTTAGTCTCCCTCGTCACATCTCAAGTGGAACATCCTGAACTCAATTTCAACATTAGTGAATGTAGTCTTAAATCCTTAGCTACACCAAACGACACGGATACATATTTACAGGAAACTCAGGGAGGTGACTTTAATAGCGGTCAACTGTTCCGCGTCCGTGATGATATTTATGCAACAGGTTTTTCCGATTGCTATATAGAAGCATTAGAACGCTATCAGGCAAGAGCCTACGCCATCATTGCCATCTACAAAGGCAAAGACCTTTGGGGCTTACTAGCTGCCTTTCAAAGTAACGATATTCGGCATTGGCAACAGTCAGAAGTGAATTTCTTAGTGCAAATCGCCAGTCAACTCGGTGTTGCCATTCAACAGGCTGAACTATTCGGGCAAGTCCAAAAGCGTTCCACTGACCTCCAAACCACATTAGAAATCGAACTCCAAAAGCGCGCTGATAAACTCGCCAGAGATGCTGAACAGGAACGTGCCCTCGCGAGAGTCATTGAAAGAATTCGGCAAACCTTAGATATTGACACTATCTTTAGAGCTACTACCCAAGAGGTCTGTCAAAACTTGAAATGCGATCGCGTAGTTGTGTATCGCTTTTTTGAAGATTGGAGCGGCGAATTTGTCTTCGAATCCAAAACCGATGAATGGCTTCCCTTAGATCAGCTGCATCAAACTGCTAAGGTCTGGTGTGATACCTATCTCCAAGAGCATCAGGGTGGTCGCTACCGCAATCACGAATCATGGGCAGTCAGCGATATTTACACAGCCAATCTCACTGACTGCCATATCGAAATTCTTGAAAGTTATCAGGTTCGCGCCTTTATTACGGTTCCTGTCTTTGTAGGCGATAAATTATGGGGACTATTAGCTACCTATCAACATTCTGACAAACGAGAATGGGAAACCAGTGAGCTAAGTTTGCTGACCCAAGTTGGCAATCAACTAGGGGTCGCTGTGCAGCAAGCAGAACTTCTAGAACAACTCAAAAAAGCTAAAGAAAATGCTGACGCGGCAAATAGCGCTAAGGGCGATTTTCTCGCCCATATGAGCCATGAATTACGCACTCCGCTCAATTCCATTTTAGGCTTCACCCAAGTACTATCTCGCGATGAATCCCTTACGCCTAGTCAAAAAGAACATCTAGAAATCATTGCCCGTAGTGGTGAGCATTTGCTCACCTTGCTCAATGATGTATTAGAAATGTCCAAAATCGAAGCAGGATTAATTGAGCTAAACACGAACAATTTTAATCTTTACAATCTATTAGAAAGCCTCAAGGAAATGTTCCTCCTCAAGGCAAAAGCCAAAAATTTACAACTTGTATTTGATTGCACCGCTGATGTTCCACAATATATCCAAACCGATGAAAGTAAACTGCGTCAAGTCTTGATCAATCTGGTGGGCAATGCGATTAAATTCACCAATCAGGGCAAGGTGATTCTAGTAGTTAGAGGTTGCCCAAAAGCCCTAGATTGGCAAAACCTTGACAATCCTCCACAAGAACAACAAAGTGATGATGGTCAATCCTCAGACATCAATCAATGTCTCTGCTTTGAAGTAATCGATACTGGTCCAGGAATTGCTCCAGAAGAGTTAACGAAGTTATTTGAACCTTTTGTACAAACGGAAACAGGACGCAGATCGCAAGAAGGGACAGGATTAGGGATGCCCATTAGTAGACGCTTTGTGAGGCTCATGGGTGGAGATATTCATGTTAGGAGTACCCTTGGTCAGGGAACAATCGTCAACTTTAACATTGAGGTAAAAATGGCAAAAGCCAGTGATGTCCCATCATCACAGATCAAACGCCGTGCGATCGCCTTAGCCCCCAACCAACCTCAATACCGTATCCTCTTAGCCGATGATAAATGGGAAAGTCGCCATCTGATGACCAATCTCCTTTCCCCCTTGGGCTTTGAAATTCGTGAAGCCGAAAATGGACAAGAAGCGATCGAGGTATGGCAAGCATGGCAACCCCATCTCATTTGGATGGATATGCAGATGCCAGTCAAGGATGGCTATGAAGCAACCCGTGCTATTCGGGCTGCCGAATCGACTGGATCAAATTGCAAAATTATTGCCTTAACAGCCAGTGTGTTTGATAAACAGCGCTCAGTCGTTTTGGAATTGGGCTGTGATGATTTTGTAAGTAAACCATTGCGAGAGGAATTAATCTTTGAAAAGATTGCTGAACATTTAGGGGTGAAATATATCTATGCGGATCGCCATCAACAAGTAGATATACTCACTCAAACACCAAGCGACATTCAACCATCTATTCAACAGGAATTGTCACAGCTAGATACGGCATGGCTCATACAACTACATCTTGCGGCTAGAGGTGCAGACGAAGAGGCAATTTCTCATCTATTAGAACAAATACAAGACAGGCATCCTACAATAGCAAGTATCATCCAAGATTTCGTCAACAACTTCCATCTCGAACAAATCGTCAGTCTTGTCAAACCATTCATCAATCCCAGCACCAATGACAGCTAAACCAGAAGAAATATTACAAGCAGATATCCTCGTTGTTGACGATCGCCCAGAAAACTTGCGCCTATTATCAGAGATTTTGTCGAAACAACGCTATAAAGTGCGTAGGGTGACGAGTGGTAGACAAGCGATCGAGGCAGTAGAAATTAATCCTCCCTCGATTATTCTTTTAGATATCATGATGCCTGATATGAACGGCTATGAAGTCTGTAAACATCTGAAATCCCAACCTCAATCTGCCGATATTCCCATTATCTTTTTAAGTGCCCTTGATCAAACCTTTGACAAAGTTAAAGCCTTTGAAGTTGGGGGAGTTGACTATATCACCAAACCTTTTCAGGTAGAGGAAATCCTTGTCCGTGTTAAAAATCAACTTACGATTTTACAGCAGAAAAATAGTTTGAAAGAACAACAAAAGCTGCTTGCTCAACAAAATGAACAACTCAAACAAGAGATTCAAGAACGTCAACAGATAGAAAGAGAACTAGCTCAAGCCAAGGAAGTTGCAGAGTCAGCCAATAGAGCTAAAAGCGATTTTTTAGCCAATATGAGCCATGAAATCCGTACACCTATGAACTGTGTATTGGGGATGGCTCAATTGCTAATGATGACAGGGCAAAGCAAAGAGCAGCAATACTATACGCAGCTCATTCAAGACAGTGCGAATTCTCTCTTAAGTATCATTAATGATATTCTTGACTTCTCTAAAATTGAATCTGCTAAATTAGAACTTGAAAATCGCGAATTCAAATTGGAAGATAGTTTAAAGTTTGTTTGTGATCTTCTTTATCCATCTGCTTCTGCCAAGAATATTCACTTGGAGTATGGAATGCAGCCGCATTTACCACTCACGATTATTGGTGATGAGCATCGCTTACGCCAAGTCCTCCTTAATTTGGTGGGCAATGCAATTAAATTTACGAATCAAGGGAATGTCAGCCTTTATGCCAGTTATTTAACTCAAAACATTCCAAGCGATTGCCAACCCCAAACCAAAACCTTCTTACATTTCCAAGTTACTGATACAGGTATTGGCATTCCTAGCGATCGCATGGCGATGTTGTTCAATCCTTTTACCCAAGCCGATAATTCCATTAGTCGTCAATATGGAGGTACAGGACTAGGACTAGCCATTTGCAAAAATCTGGTGGAATTAATGGGTGGCAATATTTGGGTAGAAAGCTTGACGCAGGTAGGTGGTAATCCACCATTAAATTGGCAACCTAGTGCATCTACTCAAGGTTCGATCTTTCATTTCACGATCGCTATCTCTATACCAGTCCTCAATCGAGAATTAACGACAGTAACTAATCCAGCAATTCACCCAGCAGCGATCGACTTATTTGCTAATCATCCTCTAACAGAGAATAAATCGCAGCTACGCATTCTCCTAGTTGAAGACAATCCGATGAATCAAAGATTGATTTTCTTGATTATGCAAAAGTTTGGATACATTATCGATACAGTGAACAATGGACTGGAAGCTATTCGAGCTTTGCAGGCTCAAACCTATGACATGGTACTCATGGATGTGCAAATGCCAGAGATGGATGGGATTACTGCTACGAAATGGATTCGGCAAAATCTCGCTAATCAGCCCCATATTGTGGCAGTTACAGCAAGTTCGTCGGGTACAGATCGACAAAGCTGTTTAGCAGCAGGCATGAACGATTACATCAGGAAGCCTGTTAATATTCAAGAAATTATACGTGTAATTTCCCAAGTTAATTAGGCTAGCCTCAACTTGGTATATAGCTCTTTGCAATCAAGCGCGTTACAGAGTTTTGTTTTCTTGCTGAAGGCGAGGAAATAAAACCGTACTTCACTAGACTGACAAATGCTATCGCAGTTTTCAAATGAACATAGGTTCACTTGAAAACTAAAAATCAATCACCACATTTGACATACATGACGAGCAAAATTTATTTAAAAGGCGTAAAAGCATACGGGTACATAGGGTATCTGCCAGAAGAAAATGTATTAGGGCAATGGTTTGAGGTTGATGCGACTCTATGGGTTGATTTTGAGAAGTCTACCTATAGCGATGAACTTGAAGATACTGTCAACTATATTTCTTGCATTCGCAAAATTGAAAATCTGATTCAAACCAAGAAATTCAAGTTGATTGAGCGACTCGCTGGCGCGATCGCCGATAGCCTCCTCGAAGATCCCAAAATCTCTCAAGCTGAGATCAAGATTATCAAACATCCCCCAATCCCTGATTTTCTCGGTTCTGTAGCTGTTGAAATCACGCGATCGCGTGATCAACTTGCATCCATAAATCCCACGGAATCCATCACGACATCAAAAGCCCAAGATGTAACCCCTAAACCCTCTCTCAAAACTTTACCAATCCCCAATCCCCAATCTCCAGATGATTCATCTCCATCCAAAATTATCAGTATTCATACCGATGGAGCCTGCTCTAAAAATCCTGGACCTGGGGGCTGGGGCGTAGTTGTGCATTTTGCTGATGGTAGTACTAAAGAGCTTGGTGGTGGTCTGCGTGAAACCACTAATAATCAGATGGAGTTACAGGGTGCGATCGCGGCGCTAGAGTTTCTCGCTACTCACAAGCAATCCACACCTGTCGATCTCTACACTGATAGCAAATATGTCCTAGATGGCATTACCAAATGGATTAAAGGCTGGAAAAAGAATGGCTGGAAAACCAAAGATAATAAGCCTGTCAAAAATCAAGAATACTGGCAACAACTCGATCCCCTCAATACTTCTAATATCCGATGGCATTGGGTAGAAGGTCATTCTGGTGATCCTGATAACGAGCGATGCGATGCGATCGCCCGCAGCTACACCGCCAAGTATGCCTAAAACAAAAAGAGACTCGCTATGCGAGTCTCTTTTGTATTGTTGTTTATGACGTAAATAATGAGGTGATCGTCACATGGAAAATCTAGAGAAAATCCACAACTACCGCACCATTATCAAACGAATTCTTAGCCAACACGCATCTCATAAACCCTCGCATGGCGAAATTGAAATGCAAACTCTATTTGATAATGAGCAGGATCGTTATCAAGTATTAGCAATTGGTTGGGATCAAGAAAAACGCATCTATGGCTGCTCGATGCATCTGGACATTAAGTCAGGAAAAATCTGGATTCAAGCCAATAATACAGAAATAGATATTGCTGAAGCTTTAGTTGCTCAAGGAGTACCCAAAGAAGATATCGTGATTGGCTTACAACCTGCTTATCTAAGACAATATACGGGATATGCGATCGCCTAAATGCCGTTTAACAAAAGAGCCTCGCTATGCGAGGCTCTTTTGTTAAACATGAAGATCAGGTGGCGCAAAATCAAACGGTAGTTCGTTGTTAATCGCTTGAATTTGTTTAGCTTCGTAAGCATTGACCTCATTGATGTAGGGAACCAGAATTTGCTTGAGCCGATCGCGATAAAAGCGATGCAAACTGTAATTTGGTGTGGCAGGAAACCCACGCCGTTTTTTATGTTGTCCACCTGCCCCCGGGTCAAAGCGTTTAATCCCTTGAGAAATTGCCCATTCAATCGGCTTGTAATAACAAGCATTAAAATGTAAACAATCAATTTCCTGAACACATCCCCAATAGCGCCCAAAAAGCTGATCGTCCTTGCGAATACAAAAAGACATCCCCACAGGTTGCGGATAATCTTCGATTTCACCAGCCACAAACACAAGGCGATCTCGGAAACTATGGGCTAAATGTTCAAAAAACTTGCGATTTAAATATTTACTGCCACCCCAGAATTTATTGCAATGATCGTTATATAGCTCATACATATAGCCATAGAAATAATGGGGAATCTCTTCACCTGTATATACCCGCATCTTGATCCCCGTACTTTCTACCGACTTGCGCTCGCGCTTAATATTGCGGCGTTGATTCGCATTGAAATTTTTGAGGTAATCATCAAAATCCTTAAACTCTTGATTTTCCCAAACATAACTATGGTGCATCCAAGTCGTAAACCCTCGCGACTCCAACTCATGCTTCCAACTAGGATCAACATAAAGAAAGTTACAACCCGACATCTGGTAGCGATCGCAAAGTTTGTCAATCTCCGCCAACATCAAGTCATAGATTTTAGATAACTCATCAGGGCGATCGCTCAAATCAGGATGTACCAAAAAGCGATAGCCCACCGCAGGCGTAAAGGGAGCCATCCCTAATAATTTGGGATAATACTCAATTCCTAACCGATAGGACAAATCCGCCCACTGATGGTCAAAGACAAACTCCCCTTGGCTATGTCCCTTCATATACAAAGGCGCAGCCGCCACCAATACATCCCCTTGCCACACCAATAAATGACTCGGTAGCCATCCCTGCTGCGCGATCGCACAGCCTGAAGCTTCTAAATTCGAGAGCCATTCCCATTCAAAAAAAGGAGTTGCCAAAGGTTTCGCAAGAATATTCCATACTTCAGCCTTGACCTTGTTAACTGTATCTACCCAAGTCGTCGTATAACGGAAAGCCTGTTGCAGCATAGTAAAAGTCTTGGCGATGTTTAGGTAAGTTATTCAGTATACATAGCTTAACAAATGCCAACAGCAAACAACAGCACCAAAAAGCTAGAAATACATCTCCACAATTCTTCTACCTTCTAATTTTTTGAGACTTGAGAAACGTATGAATTTATGTAAACAAAAGGTGTCTTGCAATACCACTTGAGTTAATGTGTATACATAGCACAAGAGATAAAGCAACTCAATCCAAACGCAGTTCCAGCTTACATATTGAAATTAAGCTTTCAATAGGAGGAGGAAGCAAAAGAAAGAGTTAAAAGTCAAATCGGATTGACGCTTTATTGCTCCCCACGATTCTTCGATCTTTACGGGGCAGTGCTTATTCCAAAGATCGGTGTAGTTTTGATAGCTTCGATAGCCTACATTGTGATTAGGGTCTCTTAAATTTTTCTAGTATTTGTTTAGGTTTTAACCTAGTACTACGAGTAAATGAGACAAACTTATGTAGTTAAAAGAAATAAGGGCTACAGCGCACAGTTAATCAATACCTAACACGCATTAGCAAACTCCTAGTACGACAACTAATTGAATTATATTGAAACATGAGTCTAGCAGCCTTCTGCTAGACTCATTGAGTTTTTGGAACAAATTATGCACAATAAAACAAGTGTTTATACTCAATGAATTGGGCATTTTATAGGTGTTTTTATTAGGTATTTATACAGGCAAGAAACTTGTGAATTTATGTAAACAAATAGCTTCAAGTAACACCCTCTAAGTTAATGTATATACATGGCACAAGAGACAGAGCAACTCAATCCAAACGCAAACCCAGCTTGAGTTCCGAAAGCAACCTTTTCATTAAAAAAGGAGGAGAAGCAAATAGAAAGAGTTAAAAGTCAAAGTCGGATTGACGCTTTGTTGCTCCCTGCGATTCCTCGATCTTTACGGGGCAGTGCTTATTCTAAAGATCGGTGTAGTTTTGATAGCTTCGATAGCCTGTATTGTGATTATGGTCTCTTAAGTTTTTTGTTCGATGTATCTGTAGGTTTTGACCTAGCATTGTAACAAGTGAGACAAACTGATTTAGCTTAAAAATAAGGGCTACAGCGTACAGTTAATCAATGCCTAACACGTCCAGTTAAACCTCTAGTAGATAACTAATTGAATTATTTTAAGACATGAGTCTAGCAGCCTTCTGCTAGACTCATTGAGTTTTTAAGGGGAAAACAAACGTATTGCATTGCGACAGCTTTGCTATGAATGATCCATCTTTCGGTAAAATAAACAACAATTCATTATTTTCATAATCCTAACTCAGGGGTAAACGAGCCTTGCCTAAAATCGTTATTGCTGGCAACTGGAAAATGTATAAAACCCAGTCCGAAGCCAAAGCATTTTTCTCAGAATTTCCCGCACATCTTAAAGCCACCGCATCCCAAGCGGCGATCGCTGATCAGCAAATCCTCATTTGCGTGCCTTATACCAACCTCGCGATCCTTCAGACCCTTGTACCATCACTTGGTCAAAATAACTTAAGTATTGGTGCTCAAAATGTCCATTGGGCAGAAAATGGCGCATTTACAGGTGAAATTTCTGCGCCAATGCTAGTCGAGCTTGGCATCAAATATGTAATCATTGGTCATAGCGAACGTCGTCAGTTTTTTGGTGAAACTGATGAAACCGTGAACAAACGCCTTAAATCAGCACAAGCTCATGGCTTAACCCCCATCCTCTGTGTTGGTGAAAGCAAACAACAAAGGGATGCCAATGAGACTGAATCTTGGATTTTCTCGCAACTTGCCGCCGATCTCGTTGATGTTGACCAAAATAATTTGATCATCGCTTACGAACCAATTTGGGCGATCGGTACAGGTGACACCTGTGAGGCAACTGAAGCTAACCGTGTTATTGGACTGATTCGTAGTAAGTTAAGTAATCGCGATATCACAATTCAGTACGGTGGTTCAGTTAAGTCTGATAATATCGATGAGATTATGGCACAACCTGAAATTAATGGTGTGTTAGTTGGTGGAGCCAGTCTTGACCCAGCAGGCTTCGCCCGTATCGTCAATTATCGTTAACCTCGATTCAGATTGACTTTTCGTCTTTAAAATTTACTCGCTGTCTATATACCCAACATAAATACAGCGATTGCTACAGCTTGCATAACCGTAACAAATTTGATCAAGTTATAAAAATTGACTTTATGAGATCAACTTTGTTATAATTATGTGCTGTTGATTAGAATACACAGCCGCAGATATACCAAATCATCACTTATGCCCACGATCCAACAGCTCATCCGCAGTGAGCGCCAAACCATAAATACAAAAACAAAGTCTCCTGCTCTCAAGAGCTGTCCTCAACGCAGGGGAGTATGTACGCGCGTCTACACTACAACACCCAAAAAGCCCAACTCTGCACTTAGAAAAGTGGCACGGGTACGCTTGACTTCTGGATTTGAAGTCACCGCATACATCCCTGGAATTGGGCATAACCTCCAAGAACACTCCGTTGTGATGATTAGAGGCGGTCGTGTAAAAGATTTACCAGGTGTACGCTATCACATTATCCGTGGGACTCTTGATACTTCAGGTGTAAAGGATCGCAAGCAAGGACGCTCCAAGTATGGCGCGAAGCGACCTAAGCCCGGTCAAGCCCCAGCCGCAAGCACTGGCAAGAAGAAAAAGTAAAAGTCAGGCATTAAGCAAGTCATTTAGTAAAATTAGCAATTCATTTTATAAGGTGAATTTAGTACCGTAATGTCCCGTAGAACCAAAGCGTCAAAGCGCATAACTCCCCCTGATTCGGTTTATAACAGCCGCCTCATTAGTATGCTTATCCGTCGTGTTATGTCACGCGGCAAGCATTCCGTGGCTTCCCACATAGTTTACAAAGCTCTCGACACCATCGGCGAGCGTACAGGCAATCCACCTCTAGAAGTGTTTGATCGCGCAATTCGTAACGCCACACCACTAGTAGAAGTAAAGGCTCGCCGTGTTGGTGGTGCAACTTATCAAGTACCAATGGAAGTCCGTACCGATCGCGGTGTTGCTCTAGCTCTTCGTTGGTTAGTTCAATATTCTCGTGCTCGTGCTGGACGCAGTATGGTCACTAAGTTAGCAAACGAACTGATGGATGCTGCAAACGAAACTGGTCAAACCATCCGTAAACGTGAAGAAACTCACAAAATGGCAGAAGCAAACAAAGCTTTCGCCCATTACCGCTACTAACTTTCTTGAGCCATAGCTTACCTCGCTATACTATTCTTAACATAAATTCTAAATTCCTGACAAACACGAGGAAACTATTGTGGAACGCTCTATTGCCTTAGATAAGGTACGCAATATAGGTATTGCAGCGCACATTGACGCTGGTAAAACCACAACTACAGAGCGCATTCTGTTTTATTCTGGCGTTGTTCACAAAATAGGTGAAGTTCATGATGGAACCGCAACGACAGATTGGATGGCGCAAGAACGTGAACGCGGTATTACCATTACGGCAGCAGCTATTAGTACTAGCTGGAAAGACCACCGCATCAATATCATCGACACACCTGGACACGTAGACTTCACCATCGAAGTAGAGCGTTCTATGCGTGTACTTGATGGTGTAGTTGCTGTTTTCTGTGCCGTCGGTGGTGTGCAACCCCAGTCCGAAACTGTATGGAGACAAGCAGATCGTTATAAAGTACCTCGCCTAGTATTCGTCAATAAGATGGATCGGATGGGGGCAAATTTCTTACGAGTAAGAGAACAAATTCGGGCTCGCTTCGGTTCTAATGCTGTTCCTATCCAATTACCTATTGGTAGTGAAGCAGAACTGATAGGCATCATTGACCTAGTCAAAATGAAAGCCTACATCTATAAAGATGAGATCGGCAAAGATATCGAAGAAACAGATATTCCTGCTGACATGACTGATCTCGTTAACGATTGGCGTGCCCAGTTGTTAGAATCGGTAGCTGATTCTGACGATGTCCTGATGGAAAAATATCTTGAAGGTGAGGAACTCACTGAAGATGAAGTTAGAGCAGGACTGCGTAAGGGAACTCTGAACGGCAAAATTGTACCCATGACCTGTGGCTCGGCATTCAAAAATAAAGGCGTACAGCTTTTACTAGATGCCGTCATTGATTATCTACCTTCGCCTAGTGATGTTAAACCTGTTCAAGGTTTACTACCTAATGGTGAAGAGGCTATTCGTGAATCTAATGATAACGCCCCAATGTCAGCACTTGCTTTCAAGATCATGTCTGACCCCTATGGTCGTCTTACCTTCGTGCGTGTTTACTCTGGAGTCCTGAAGAAGGGATCATATGCGCTCAACTCCAGCAAAAACAAGAAGGAAAGAATCTCACGACTGATCGTACTGAAAGCTGATGAGCGTCAAGAGGTTGATGAGCTCAGAGCAGGGGATCTTGGTGCTGTATTAGGACTCAAGGACACCTTTACTGGTGACACTCTTTGTGATGACACCGCACCGATTGTTCTTGAGACTCTATTTATTCCTGAGCCTGTTATTTCTGTTGCAGTTGAGCCAAAGACAAAGCAGGATATGGAAAAATTATCCAAGGCTCTGCAATCTTTATCTGAAGAAGATCCTACATTCCGTGTCATGACAGATTCAGAAACTAATCAAACGATTATTTCTGGTATGGGTGAGCTACACCTTGAAATTCTTGTTGATCGGATGAAGCGGGAATTCAATGTTGAAGCTAACGTTGGCGCACCTCAGGTTGCTTACCGTGAAACTATTCGCAAGACTGTCTCTAATGTTGAAGGCAAGTTCATGCGTCAGAGTGGTGGTAAGGGGCAATATGGTCACGTTGTGATCGATTTGGAACCTGCTGAACCAGGTACAGGATTTGAGTTTGTGTCGAAAATCGTCGGCGGTGTTATTCCTAAAGAATACATCAAGCCTTCGGAACAAGGCATGAAGGAAGCCTGTGAATCAGGTATTCTGGCAGGTTATCCTCTCATTGATGTTAGAGCAACCCTCGTCCATGGTTCTTTCCATGATGTGGACTCTTCAGAAATGGCTTTCAAAATTGCTGGCTCGATGGCAATCAAGGAAGCTGTAATGAAAGCTCAGCCTGTTTTACTTGAACCAATGATGAAGGTTGAAGTAGAAACACCAGAAGACTACATGGGTGATGTCATCGGAGACCTCAGCCGTCGTCGTGGCAACATTGCTGGTATGGAAGACGCTCCATCTGGCAAACGGGTTGAAGCAAGAGTTCCCTTGTCTGAGATGTTTGGTTATTCTACTGACCTTCGCTCAGCAACTCAAGGCAGAGCAAGCTTCTCAATGGAATTTAGCCATTACGAAGAAGTACCTAGAAACGTTGCTGAAGCCATCATTGCGAAAAGCAAGGGCAAAGAGTAGTCCTGTAAATTACTCTACAGATACTCTATAAACTAGAGTAATAAATACCCAAAATACTCTATAAACTAGAGTAACAATTACCAAAGTTAAGGATAATTAGGAAAAAATGGCACGCGCTAAATTTGAAAGAACCAAGCCCCACGTTAATATCGGTACTATCGGTCACGTTGACCATGGTAAGACCACTCTAACCGCTGCAATCACTATGTCTCTTGCAGCAGCAGGACAAGCAACGGCAAAAGCATACGACCAAATTGATGCTGCTCCTGAAGAAAAAGCTCGTGGTATTACCATTAACACTGCTCACGTTGAGTACCAAACCACTGAGCGCCACTATGCACACGTTGACTGTCCCGGCCACGCTGACTATGTTAAGAACATGATCACTGGTGCTGCACAGATGGACGGAGCTATTTTGCTCGTATCTGCTGCTGATGGTCCTGAGCCTCAAACCCGTGAGCACATTTTGCTAGCTCGTCAGGTAGGTGTACCTAACCTAGTAGTTTTCTTGAACAAAGAAGACCAAATGGAAGGTGAAGACGAACTCGTTGAACTCGTTGAACTCGAAGTTCGTGAATTGCTATCTTCCTATGACTTTGATGGTGACAATATTCCCATCACTCGTGGTTCTGCATTGAAAGCAGTTGAGCAAATGACTGCTAATCCTAAGACCCAACGTGGGGAAAATCCTTGGGTAGACAAGATTTGGGCTTTGATGGATTCCGTTGATTCCTACATTCCTACTCCTGAGCGTGCAGTTGATAAGCCCTTCTTGATGGCTGTTGAAGACGTATTCTCTATTACTGGTCGTGGTACTGTTGCGACTGGTCGTATTGAGCGTGGTACTGTCAAGGTTGGCGATGTTGTTGAACTCGTTGGACTTGGTGATACTCGTTCCACTACCGTTACTGGTATTGAAATGTTTAAGAAGAGCTTGGATGAAGGGCTTGCTGGAGACAACGCAGGTCTCTTGCTCCGTGGTATTCAAAAAAGCGATATCGAGCGTGGTATGGTTTTGGCTAAGCCTAAGTCCATCACTCCTCACACTCAATTTGAAGGTCAAGTATACATTTTGACCGAAAAAGAAGGCGGTCGTAAGACTCCTTTCTTCCCTGGCTATCGTCCTCAGTTCTATGTGCGTACAACCGACGTAACTGGAACCATTGTTAGCTTTACTGCCGATGATGGTAGCGATGCGGAAATGGTTATGCCTGGAGATCGTATCAAGGTAACTGTTGAGTTGATCAACCCGATCGCAATTGAACAAGAAATGCGCTTCGCAATTCGTGAAGGCGGTCGTACCGTTGGATCTGGCGTTGTTACCAGTATCTTGAAGTAGTTCTAGATTTTCTAACAAAAAAGCCTCGCAATGCGAGGCTTTTTTATTTTCAGTCAAATATTTCCGCAGGATCAGCCCTTTGGACTTTGCGAAGGGATAATGTTCCTGATATGGCACACATGGCAATAGTGAGTACAAATAACTGCAAAATGCGATCGCTACCTAACTCCATCAACAAACCTGTAGCACTCTGAGTAATGTGATAGAGGAGTGCACAAACTGATATAGCTGGCAGAAAGCCACATAAAGCCAAAAGTAAGGACTCTTGTAACACGAGACTAAACAGATAAAAGTTGCTGTAGCCCATTGCTTTGAGAGTGGCATATTCTGCAAGGTGATCAGAAACATCTTTGTATAGGACTTGGTAAACAATCACAACTCCGACGATAAAACCCATAGCTACACCCAAGCCAAAGATGAAACCGATGGGGGTTGCTTCTGACCAATAATTTAGCTCTAAGTTAATGAATTCCTGTTTAGTCAATACTTTTACGTCTTGATCTAATTGCGATCGTATGGCATCTCGAATAGCAATCGCATCGGCTCCTTGTTCTAATTGCACTAGCCCTAAGCTAATATTTCCGACAAGGCGATCGGGAAAGATTCGCAAAAAGTTCTGTTCACTGGTGATCAGCGTACCATTGGCAGCAAAGGAAACTCCCATGTTAAATAGCCCACCGATGGTAATGGCTCGGTTTGCAACTTCCTTAGTAAGACTTTTACCTCTGGCGATCGCTATTTCATATTCCGAGGCTACCGCACCATAAAAGTCTTCTCGCGAACCGCGATCGAATAAAACAACATCAGGCAGTTGGGTTTTGTCGAAGTCTGGTTTGATATTGGGAAACAAAAAGGGATTAGCCTGTGGGGAAACGCCGATCGCTAAAATATCTTCTTTGACTCCAAGTTCAGGGGAGTTCCAAGGTGCTAAGCCAATATATACAGGGTGTACGGACTTGACACCTGCGAATCCATTAGCTTGATAGAGCCGACGACGCGAAAACTGCTTCAGGTTGAGCAAGTTATTGGAGCTAGGGTGAATCAGGATGAGGTCGCTCCGTAAATTCAGGTGCAATAATATAGAGCTTTTAAATAGAGCTTCCTGAAAACCAAGTTGCATAGCAATCAAAATTACCGCAAACATGATGCCAAGGATGGCGATCGCTAAACGCCCCTTTTGATAGGTAAGTTGCAGCCATGCTAAAGGAATCGCCAACATGAATTTTAAGGTGATTTCAATGTAGATATGTGTGCTGTGCTTTGCACAGCACACATATCTACATTGATTTTAAGATGGCGGTGTAGATTTGAGATATTTATAGAGCCAAGCACAGCCACCTAAACAGGTGCGTTTATCCTCTTCGGAAACGTTAATATTCGTTCTTAAATATTCTTGTAGCCACTGACAACCACGCATCAATAGGTTTTCCAGATCGAGATTCCACATGATGATTTTGCGATCTTCACCCGTTGATACTAAAATTTTGCCATTAGGACTGAAGCATACACTTCGCACAGGTCCCTGATGACCATTAAAGGTGCGTAATAGAGTCCCATCACCACTCCAAAACTGAATTGTGGAGTCTTCGCTTGCCGAAACAATCGACTTACCATCGGGACTGAAACAGACACTAGTTACCTCAGCACTATGTCCATTGAGGGTTTTAATTAAGTCTCCTTCAATGCTCCATAGTTTGACACTTTGATCCATACTGCCGCTAGCAATCATCTTGCCATTGGGATTAAAGCAAACCGTATAGACTTCCGCGCTATGTCCGTCTAAGGTTTTGAGAAGAGTGCCATCCCAACTCCAAAGATTGATCAGTTTGTCTTTACTGGCTGAGGCAAGCATACTACCGTCAGGACTAAAGGCAATGCTATAGACTTCTGCGGCGTGACCTGTGAGGGTTTGTAACCATTTGCCATCAGCACTCCATACTCTCACAGTCCCATCTGCACTACAGGAGGCAAAAACCTGACCATCACAGCGATAGACAACGCTATAGATTTCGGCACGATGGGCGCTGATCGTATCAATCAGGGTTCCATCCGTCCGCCAAAGTTTGATTGAGGTATCTGCGCCTGCGGTGAGAATAGTGGTGCTATCGGGACTGAAAGTAACACAATTGACCTTATCGTTATGTCCTTCTAGTACAGCTTCTAATGTGCCATTGGCATTCCAGAGATTGACTGTTTTATCCTTACAAGCGGAGGCAAGAAACTTGGAGTTGGGACTAACGACGATCGAGTAGACTTCGTCCGTATGTCCCATTAAAGTGCGTAAAGGCGTACCCCGAATTGCCCAAAGTTTTACCGTTGTATCCCTACTAGCAGATGCGAGGGTTTTTCCATCAGGACTAAAGGCAATGCTATGCACAACATCACCATGACCTTGGAAGGTGTAGAGTAAGCCTTGTTCAATATCCCAAACTCGAATAGTGCGATCAAATCCACTGGAAGCAATGGTGTGATTGTCATTGCTAAACGCTACACTCCAAACTTTATCGGAATGTCCATAAAACGTTTTAATTAAAATGCCATCGGAACCCCACATTTTAACGGTGCGATCGCGACTACCAGAAACGATCGCTAGACCATTGGGCGCATAGGCAACACTTTCGACAAAGCTATCATGCCCGCGTAAATGCCTGATTGGTACGCCCATAGTATTCCAAATAATCAGGTTGCGATCGGCACTGCCCGATACGAGGGATTTGCTATTGGGATGAAATGCTACACAGGTAACCCAGCGATCGTGACCACCGCGTAAAGTCCGAATTGCCGTGCCATCACTTTTCCAGAGCTTGACGGTCGTATCTTCGCTAGCCGAAGCAATCATCTCGCCGTCATGGCTGAAACAGACATCTAGCACAGGTCCTTCATGTCCTTTCATAGTTGCGATCGGCTGTGGGTCAAATTCACCTGTCTGAGGATTGCGTTGCCACAGCTTAACCATATTGTCACGGCTACCTGACACTAGTAAGTTGCCATCGGGACTAAAAGCCACACTCGTGACCCAGTTAGTATGCCCCACTAAGGTTTGTAATAATACGCCTGCAACATTCCAGATCTTAATGGTGCGATCGCTACTGGCTGAACCAATAAACTGACCATCACGGGAATAGCAAACCTTGTTAACCCAGAATCCATGTCCTTCGAGGCGATTATATTCATGGGTCCCATAGACAACTTGCTCTAGAGCCGTAATGGCGCGAATTTGAGTATTTGCCCGCAGATTTTCGAGCGCACTTTCATCAACTTGGGTGGTGAGGCGCTTGAGCTGTACCCCACCAATTACGCCTGCAATCATCGCCTCAATATGATTGTTAGACAGATAGAGAGCTTCCGAAGAAATTGTGAGCGCTACGATTTTTTCATTGATTTCGCCCATCTCCGCAATTACACGTTGACGACGCTCAGCATCTAGGCTTTTTTCGAGTTCTTGACTTAGCTTTTCAAGGCGATCGGCATCGGCAGCCCGTGCCGCCATTAACTGTTCGCGCTCATTGATTCTTTGCGATGCTTCTAGAAAATTACGATCAATTTTTGAGAGATCTGGCTGCCCATCTGCCCAAGCGATCGCCTCAGCCAGACGAGTCCCCCTTAATAAAGCAGACTCATCGGTTTCTTCGGAGCGCTCCCACGCCTGTAAAGCCTCAAGGTATGGGCAATTCCGCATTTCTGAGAAATGTACTTTCTGCTTGAGTTTGATCACAACTATAGATACATCATCTTCAGGGATATCTAATCCTGAAAAGACATCAAGGGCTTGCTTTAAACCATGCAAGATCTCGCTCGCTGATTGTTGCGATAAGTTAATTACGGTCTGACGTAGTGGCGAAATATTTTCTCCCTGAGATCTGCCAAATTCCTGACCTTGAGCATTAGCCGCTTCAAATAGACCATCACTAAAAAAGATAACGATATCTCCTTCGTTCAGGGCGCGTGATGTGGAGCGATAGGAAGCACTATCAAAACGACCAAGAGCGATCGCAGGATTAACGACTTCTTCGCAAGTGTTAGTTTTTGCGCGATAAATTAGTGGTCCAGGAATACCTGCATTCCCTAAATGCAGTTCATAGGTAATAAAATCCAGCGCTCCATAACATAGCGCTACTGCGTCATCAGTACCACTTTTACAGAGTAATTGATTTAACGAATTCAGTACTGATGAAGGATTTTGTAATCGCCCCTGCTGGGCATAAGCATCAAGCTGTCCCTTAAATAAAGCAGCATGAATCGCTCCTGCGACCGACTTACCTGAAGAGTCGGCGATCGCTACTGCTAATATTCCTGATTGTTCTAAAAACTGATAATAGTCCCCACCAAGATCTACGGCTGTCCAAACCTCCGCAGCAATATCTAGCCCAGGGTAAGAAGGCAGACTCTGTGGCAGCAAGCTTCTTTGGAGCAGTCTGCCACTTGATAGATCATTGGGAGTTTCATTTAACTGCATATACTGATAGGCAGAGCGATCCTGAGAACAAATACTAGCAACAATAACCTTAAGTATTTTGAATAGTCTAACCGTTCATTAAAGGCTATTTGCCAAATCGTGATGCTATGCACACAGAGCATCATAACCTCTAAAACCGAATAAATTAATACAAGTAAAATCTTAATTGTGATTTTGCTTACTGGCTAATTCACCATCAGAAACTTCTGAAGGTTATAAAGAGTACAAATAACTTTCAATAACCCTCAAATAGTTAAAATCTATTAATTTAATGAACTTTCTATGCATAGAGTAGACAGGAGACTATCAGGCATTATTTTTCCCAAATAGATATATAAATCTATCTACGTCTATTCACATTCAAGGGTTTCACGGGTTAGTCTTTTGGTCTTTGGATTTTGTCCTTTTGCCAATTGACAAAGCTTCTTGCGTACTGGGGGGCGTAAATCCACATCGGTAAAGTCAGCTCCATCAATAATTACATTATTAAAGGAAGTACCATAGGCAAAAGCACCTTCCAGTACAACATTGGTCAAGTTTGCCTTGTCAAGACGAGCATTATCAAGAGTGCTATTGCTGAGATTTGCACCTGTCAAGTTCGACTCTTTCATATTGGCGGCAAAAAAGCTTACTCCTTGGGCATCAGCATTCACAAATGAAGAATCCCTGAGATCTGATTCATTAAACTGATAACCTTGGAGCGATCGCCCTGAAAAATCGGCTCCTTCCAAAAAGGCTTTGACATATACATCAGCACTAGCAGGATTTGCACCAACCACGATCAGAGCCAAGCACAGTAATATATTGATGGCTTTAAAGATAAAATTGCGTAAGATCCGAGCTGCGATTTTCATAATCTTATTTCCGTATGTTATTGAGACTATCACAAGCGGGTAAGTAGCTGGGCATAATTAAAAACCAGAGCTAAAACCTGTGGCGCACTCTGCGCGTGCGCCACAGGTTTTGGGATTTTATATTTAATTGCGCCCATATACTTACAGCGCTTTGCGCTCAAAACCAAACCAAGAAAAATTTTGAAAGCCTTGCGAAGCAAGGCTTTCAAAATTTTTCTTGTGGTTCGTTTGATCGGAAATTGCTGTAATACCGAATCGGGACTGCGCCAAAGTGAGGTGTTCTCAATTTTATAGACTAGGGATATGCAGAGAAGGCAGCATGACTAAGCAAGTAGGTGATCGCGGCGAGATCTTAGTGGCGCAACTCTTGCGGAGCAATGGTTGGCAAATTTTGGAGACGCAATGGCGCTGTCGGTGGGGAGAGTTGGATGTCATCGCCAAGGATCATCAATGGTTACTTTTTGTGGAGGTTAAGACTAGAAGCGATCGCAACTGGGATAGCGATGGCAGTCTGGCAATTACGCCCCAAAAACAAGCCAAACTAATTAAGGCTGCATCTCTATTTTTAAGTCAGTACCCAGAGCTTGCAAACCTGAATTGTCGCTTTGATGTGGCACTGGTACGTCGGCAAAATAGCGATCGTCACCAACTAAGAGCAACTGTCCATGAGACTGAAGCAACGCAAATTACATCAGTCTTTTCTTTACAAGCCTATATTGAGGAAGCCTTTCTTGCTGATACCTTCTAAAAAGGATAGGCGTTAAGCACCCCTCATCCCCCAACCCCTTCTCCCGCAGGAGAAGGGGAGTAAGAGCTTTTTCTTGTTCCCTTTCTCCTGCGGGAGAGGGGCTAGGCGATGCACTGAGCCTGTCGAAGTGGGTGAGGGCAAAGAGTACCAAGTATATGAATGCCAAAGGATAGGGGGAAGCGCCCCCTATCCTTTCTAGAAATATTCGTGTTTACAAAAACTCGGTTGGCTTTGGTGTAGTTGATGAATTTGCTCAAGGTATGACCGACTTTGCTCTTTTAACCCCAAAGCCTCAATATATTTAGGGATCGCTTGGTCAATGGTGTAATGCATTTCCAGTAATTTACGGGCATTCTTGCCAAGTTTTATTTGTCTAAGAGGATCGGCGGCAAGCAAACGAATGTAATCGGCTAAGCCCTGTGCATCACCATTATCAAAGCAACTGCCACAATCTCCTTGACTAACCATTTCGCGTAAATAATTATCCTGAGGACAGATTACCGCCACAGGTCGCCCTGCTGCTAAGATGCCATATATTTTCGATGGGGCGATCGTGTCACCGACATTCGGCAAAATGCTGACTAAAGAGAGATCACAGGCGGTTAAGGAAAAGGGTAAAACTTCTCGATCTTGATAAGGCAATTGCAGCACATTTGGCAATTCTCCTGAGGCGATCGCCTTGGCAATCATCTGTGAGCCAACCCCATTACCGATAAAGACAAACTTAATATCAGCACGATGGCTCAGCAATTGCATACATTTGATAATTGTCCGACTATCATGACAACGACCTAAGTTACCTGAATACAGCACGACAAAACTATCGGTTAGTCCATATTGATTGGAAAACCAATTGTCTAACTTAGCGATCGGATTGATAAATTGCGGATCTGCCCAGCTATGAATCACATGAATTTTGTCCGCCAGATGTTTGTTTTTTTGCACTAATAGCTGCTTCATTGGCTCACTTAGGACAATCAATGATTCGGCTCTGTCCCAAACCTTACGATTTACAAATTCCCAAAATTTGACGATCCAATGATTTGGAGCAACAACTCTCAGGCGCACTGCCACTTCAGGATAAATGTCATAAATAATGCAGCTATAGGTATGCCCAAAAATCTTGTTATAAAACCAACCAATTAAACCGAGAAAGGGTGGTGCAGAAGTAAGTACTAAATGAGAGCCACGAATACTTTTACGCCGAAATTTAATTATGCATCGCAGCAGAAACAAGAGACTACTGATGAGTTTATTGCGAATCCGCTTAGACATAATGTGTACTGAACCAGTACGCCGCACAAAAACACCATTACTTAGTTCTTGATGTTCTACATTGGTTTGCCGAAATGCATATCCTGGCATACCAGTAAATACACTCACATCAAAACCCTCTTGCGCTAGCGCACCAGCTAGATCATAGATAAATTGTCCAGTCGCTGCATAGTCAGGTGGATAAAACTGAGTAATGATACTAATGCTAGTTTTTACGTGGTTTTTACCTGCCATTATTTTACTCATCAGTTATTCTTAGCCCTCACCTGTTACAACTAGCTACGTATCAGGTTCTGTCGAATGGCTCACCGCAGCTATGGAGATAGCCTTTGATCCCCAAACCTACACTTACAGGTTGGATAGCATTACATAAATGTCTGCGTAACTATAACGTAAATTTGATTTAGTGGCGTTATTTAGTGTGATTTTGTCTGAATTAGTCACCTGACATACGATCGCCTGCCTCGATCAACGCGCTCCTGATGCCCGCTTCAGTCATGGAGTGCCCAGCATCGGGGACAATCACAAATTCGGCTTCGGCGAAAGCTTGATGTAATTCCCAAGCTATAAACATGGGGCAAACCATGTCATAACGACCTTGGACAATCACCGTTGGAATATGGCGAATGCGATCGATGTTTTGCAGTAGTTGATGTTCAGATGTGAAGAAGCCTTTATTCATAAAGTAATGGCACTCAAGACGGGCAAAGGCATCGGCGAAATCCTCAGTTCCAAAACGCTCAATTAATGATGCGTCAGGAATTAACTTACTAGTACTTGCCTCCCAAATTGACCAAGCACGGGCAGCTTGCGATCGCACTTGTTGGTCATCACTGGTAAGACGACGATAGTAAGCGGAGATCATGTCATCACGTTCATCGATAGGGATCGGTTGCAGGTATTCTTCCCAAGCATCTGGGAAAAAGTAACTTGCCCCCTCTTGATAAAACCAATCCAGTTCTTTTTTTCGCAGCAGAAAGATGCCCCGCAAAATTAGAGCCTTGCAATATTCGGGATAGGTTTGGCTATAGGAGAGCGCAAGGGTACTGCCCCAACTGCCTCCTGACACAGTCCAGCGATCGATGTTCAGATATTTCCTCAAAGTTTCAATATCCTCCACCAAATGCCATGTGGTGTTTTCACGAAGTTCAGCATGGGGTGTACTTTGACCACAGCCACGTTGATCAAATTGGACAATTCGCCATCGATTAGCATCAAAATACTGTCGATATATCGGTTGACTACCACCTCCGGGACCGCCATGCAAAATTACAACGGGTTTACCTTGAGGATTGCCTGACTCTTCAAAATAAATTGTGTGTAAATCTGAGACTTGGAGGAATCCTTGGTGATATGGCTCGATCGCTGGATATAGTTCGCGCATAGAAAACAAGAATTTATAGCTCGGTAAATTATGGAAATGCTAAATATAGCGCCAAAAATGAGAAAGGGTCGCAAAGCGACCCTTTCTTTCCTATAAATGACTTTCTTTTCGTAACATCCGTTTATAGGCAAGCCAACCTGAAGCGATCGCCACAATAAAAAATCCTGCTAAAAATCGCAAGTGGATCAGCATGTCTGTACTGGTTAAAGATTTGCTATCGGTTGAGAGGGCGGTAAAAGCTTCGCTCATGTGATAGACAGGATTGAATTGGGTGATTAACAGTAAATCCTTCGATAAAAAGGTGGTAGGAAAAAATGCACCCCCTAACATCAATAGTGGTACGCCAAAACCTGCCACGAGCGAATTCACATCCTCGACCTTACGCGCAAATTTGGTCGCAAGGACAAATCCCATCCCCACGTAGGAACCAATGCTCGCCAAAATCACCAAGGCTCCCACAGCGATCGAGCCGCTAAAGCGCACTTCCCAAAAGGCAGCTACGGTATAGATAATCAGGGTTTGCCCCACACCGATCGCTGCATAGGCAAAGAAAATACCTAAGAAATAGGAAATCCCGTTAATTGGAGAAATTAATAAACGTTTAATGGTCAGACTTTCCCGCTCAGCAACAATGGTAGACATCGTGCCGCCGAGACAGCTAAAAAATAGGGCTGAGCCAATTAATGAGGCAGGAGCCGCCAGTTTGAAAGATTCGGCAGTTGTAATTTTTGAGCCTTCCGCCAAGACAAAGCCATTGAGCAAGAGCATCGAAATGGGGAAGATTACCCACAGGAGCAAGGTGCGGTATGTCCGAAATAGTTCTAATAAAATACGTCGCCCGATCGCGATCGCTTCATACCCATAGTTCATGTGAGCTTTGCAGTGATTGATTACTTGTATAGTAATTGTAAAAGTAGGATCAGCTTTCCAGTCATAACGGGGTGTATTTTACCTAATAAAACCCCAAAAGCGGTGGCGCACGCTGCGCGTGCGCCACCGCTTTTGGGGTTTTATGTTTTTATTAAAAATATTGCAAAACAAAATTTTTAATAAAAATATTGTGATTTACCTGACGACCAAGTAATGTAAATCAGACAAAGATCAAAATCCTAAGATAAAAGCATAATTGTGTTAGATGGCAAAACTATCTTTAGCAAATACCTCAAACGCTTTTTAATTGCAGCGATCGCGATTTATCTTGCCTTTCGCCTGCGTCAGACTTTGCAATTATTACTGACCAGCTTATTTTTAGCTGGCGCAATTTCCCCCATTATTGAAAAGATCACCAGCATTCGGATCAATGTCCACAACTGGCGCATTGGTCTAAATCGGGTCTGGGCAGTTGTATTACTTTATCTAGTTTTATTAATCGTCGTGGTCTTAGCGATCGCCCCCGCACCACAGATCATTTTAGAACTCGGTCAATTTTTTATTAAGCTTCCCAATCTACTAGAGCAAATCCAACTTCCCAAAGGCGGCCTATTCAATCTCAGCCAAGAACAACTCAATCGCATTCTCCAAACTCAACCACTCATCGATCAAGCTCAAAATTTTGGTAAGGAAATTGTGAGCCAGACCTTTGGATTTACTCTCCAAATTTTTAATGCGATCGGTGTGGGCATTTTAAGTCTCTTGATTACTGCCTATATGGTGATCAATTCCAGTAGTTTAATGCGGCGATGTTTAAGTCCTTTTTCTAAGAGAGTTCGCCATGAAATCGAATTTCTGATTCCTCCTATTACCCGATGTCTCGGAGCCTATGTGGTCGGTCGCATCGGTACTTCGACTTTGCTAGGATTCTGTACTTACTTAACCCTTTCTCTATTTGGCATTCCCTATTCAGGAGCATTAGGGTTATTAGTGGCGATCTCCAACCTTGTACCCTATATTGGCGGCTTAGTTGCCCTAGGTGCGATGTTTATTGCCGCATGGGGTGTAGATTTTAATCGAGGGGCGATCGCTCTTTTTATCTGCTTTAGTCTGCAACAGATTGAAGCTTTTATTCTGCAACCTTGGCTCGTCGCGCCTTATCTCAACCTCGATCCCTTTGAACTTCTACTTTCCATCATTGTTGGTGCAGAGCTATTTGGAGTAGTCGGCGCAATCATCGCTCCACCGATCGCAGGTACGGGCAGAATACTCTTCAATCACTTTGCTAGTCCTGCTACAACTGATGCGGAAGAATAAAAGGGCGCTTTGCGCCCTTTTACAGCAGTTTTCCAAAACAACCAAAAGAAACTTTTTAAAAGCGTTGCCTTGCAACGCTTTTAAAAAGTTTCTTGGTTCGGGTTTGAGCGCAAAGCGCTGTATTAGTAAACCTGAAGCCATTCATGAACTTCATAGTCTGTCCAAATCCCATTTTGCCAATAGGGATCGGCTTCTACGAGTTGCTTTGCGGAATCTAAGTCAGGAGCCGCATATACGGCAAATACTTTAGTGACATCTTGAGTTGGTCCAATGGTTAATAACTTCCCTGATTCGTACAGAGCTTTCAGATTATCCAGATGTGCTTGGCGAAAGGGAGCGCGTTTTTCGAGGACATTTTCGCAATAGCTGCCCCACACGACAAATTTCTTTAATTCGGTACTCAATTTCCTAAAAATCCCAAAAAATAAATTAAATAATCAAAAAGACTGCTCAGCAGTCTTTTTGATTATTTAATTTTAGTTGAAAAACAAGCGATCGATGATCAAAGCGACGGCTGTGGCGAAAGCTGTTACCCCGATCGCTACAAAAACATTTTGACCTTGACTCACACTAAAGCAAGCAACTGCGCCTGCACCCAAACCTGCTGTAACTGCGGCAACTACAGGATCTTTAGTTGATTTATTGTACATTTTATAAAATACCGACCGTTGAAATTTTTTTTAATAATGGTTAGCCTACAGCAGTCAACAAAATCCGTTGAGGGTTCTCAATAATTCTTCATTCTAGGATAATTTTCCAACCATGAAAAAAGCGATCGCAGTTTTGGCGATCGCTTTAAATTACGAAGTCAATTCTTTGCAAAGCTCATAGAAAAGCATTCTAACTACTTTGAACAGGATTCTGATGATTTTCTGCTTTCCAGAGATCTTAGATTCTTTTAAACCCTTGAGTGTCCAACCATCCCCGCGAACCTCATTTAGTTTTTTACCTAGCCATGATGTTTCGCGACGGGCTGGTAACACGCTGGTAAGTGTCCAAGCATAGAGACTAGCTCTAGTGACCTCGGAACCTCCTAGAGCTTTAATCCGCTTATCACCTGATTGTTTTTCAGTGTATCCAAGTCCTAGGAATAGCTGAAAACTTCTGAGCGATCGGTGACGTTTCTGGGATGTTGGCACGCCCTGTTTATTGATGCCATCCTCGTAATCTACCCATGGCTTACCGTCGAGTAGGAAGCGCTCAAACGGGTAGCACTGACAAAGTAGCAAGGCTTGGTTACGCAGTCCAAAGCCAAACTTTTTAAAGACTTTGATGTATGGTGCAAACTCATCGGATTGCATGAGTAGAGCAAGGTCACGCTCTTTTTTATCGAGTTGTTTTGCAGTTCGCAGATCTTCTTAGCGTGTTCTTTGGTGTATTCACTAATCTCGATACCAATGGCACGGGCGGCGCTTTTTTCGTGAAGTTTCTTGATGACGCTATATTCTCTGATTCCTGCTACATATCCCCATATTGGCTCATAGCCTAATTTTGGATTGAGTTTAGACTGTCTCTGTGCAATTTCTGGAAACTCCATAGTCAATCGTTGACGGCATTGATTAATTAATGAATTGAGAAGTTTATCAAGCTGTTCACATTCAAAGAACCAGTCGCGGACAAGTGCGACTTTTCCTGTCTCAAATTCTAGGTATCGCTTTTTCCCGTGGACATCGACAAAGCGATCGTCAAAGTAAGTCAGTGCTAAGCAATAAGCATCTTCAGGGTCAGTTTTGTTCTTGAAACCATACGCGCCCCGTTGATTTGCTAAGTCACCATGTCCAATCCAATAGATTGGGATTTTGTGAAATTCGGCAAGGTGTTTCCAGAAATTGCTGTACCAAATACCTGTAGGTTCCATGACCACGCCATCAGGTTTTAGATCAAGTAATCTCTGTACTCCAATAGAATCAGCTTGACATTTGATAATGTCTTTTTTGATATTTTGGAAATGCTTAAGCGGTTGATCTGGATATCCAGTCAACAAACAAGCTGTGACGTTGTTTCTGCCAACGTCCAAACCGATGATATTCATGATGTCGCGAGTGATTATGTTTGTTAGACCTAGGAATCACCCATAAGCGCTTATGGCTTCATTCATTCTGTAGGTAGATAGAGAGTCGGTTTGAGAAGAATTGAAGCTCTAAGGCTTTATTCACCCTATAAACCGTCTCTCTATGCCGAGTGCTTTGGACACACTCAGCAAGCGACGCGGAGTTTAAGCCGCGCCCGTTGCTGAGTCGTCTAGGCAAAGTCGTCTACATAGTCATCTGGAAAATGAGTTGGTATATCAGGCATCTGGAAATCATTACCAACACGAATCAAGACACCACTACCTAGAAAGTCTTCAACAGATAGCTCGTTTTCATCAGAATCGATTAGATCGTCAAACTCTTCTGATGTCATACAGGTTGTCCAACCCATCTCAAGAGTTTTAACAACATCAGGGAACATAATCCGATAGCGATCGCAAAATGCTTTGATAAACTTCCGTCCGAACTTTTCAAGGTTTTCAGGTATACCCAACGAGACGATCGCCGCCTGCATCATGCCCAAAATCATATAAGCCTCAAGTGGCTCAACCTCAAACAACAATTTTTCATCGGTGTTTAAGTCTTGCATAAGCCCTTTCACTGTCTCATTTGTGAGTTCTGGTGAAGGCTGATGAATCTCAAAACTCATAGTCGGTTTGAGTTCAATGAGATGCTTTAGGCGATCGCACATACCGAGATAAACATCGACTAACTCGCTCTCGGTAAATTGGCTAGCATCAATGAAATTGATCAAGGCACTAGAGCGATCGTTGATTAAAAATGGTTTGAACGGTTCGGACATCATGAAGCGTCATCTCCTTGAATAGTAGGTTTGAGGATTGAGAGAGTTGATGCATTTTGGAAAACAGTGCAGCATTGCTGCATCAGTGCAGATGCAAGCTGCATTTTTTGCGCCATCGGTAAGCGCTCGATCCATGCTTCAGTATTAGCGGGCATAGGGTGAGTACGGGAACTCCAATAACGTCCGATTGGGTGCATGATGGGTTGACCTTTTAGCATTTTGGTTTTCTAAATCGTTTGGATTGGGGACAGGTTGAAAAGTGTGGTGACTTATCGGTGTTCAGTGGTATCCACTTCCCCGCTTCAGTTTTTGCCCAGAAAATCCGAGCTTTGCAACCAGCACAAAACGAACCTTGAGAGTTAGGCGGTATTTCGTAAGGCATATAGGTTTTAGATATTGGTACAAAATTTCCCATACCTACGCGATCGCCTACCGATATTTGGGAGTCTCTAGCCCGATGGTATGTATGGGAAAATATCAATCAATCAGTTTTCACAGAGACAGCGCCCGATCATCTAAGCGATTTGGTGCTGTCTTTGTTTTGTTTCTTCAATGTAAAGCACGTTTTCCATACTGTCAAGCGTGTTTGACTTATTGTAAAATGGGTTTATTATAAAATGACTAATCTAGAATCCCCCCTTATGAGACTTAGAACACTTAGAAGATGCTCACAGCAGGAATTAGCTAAGGCTATCGGAGTTAGTCGTCAAACAATAAGTAACTGGGAAAACGGGAGAGAAGAGCCAAAACTCAAGTTATCTCAGTACAAAGCACTGTGTTTAGCTCTAGGACTAGACTCTATAAACCAGCTACCTGATAGCTTTGCGCCACAACCAATTAATAGCAGTCTTGAACAAACCCCGAATTAAGCGATCGCCAAAACTAGCGGCGCAACGCGCCGCCATAGAAAAGTATGGAAGCCTTACAGCTAGACCTTTTGGAATTGCAGATTAATGATGGGGAATATGCCGATCAATTTGAGATAGGCGATCGCGTGGTAGATAACAGCCCCCCACATCCCCATGCAAAGCCCAAAGGATTTGGGCAAGTTATGAAGATCGAAGGCGGCTTTATTTATGTCCGATGGGACAATAATCCTGCATGGCATAAATACGGGAAATTATTTATTAATCAGGATAAGTGGTTAGCAAAAGTTGTCATCGAGGTAGATGTTTCTGGGATATTTGACGGTATGGCAGATATCCCAGAAACAGAGTTAAACCCTAGAAAACACGGGACAATCGAGACTTATCAAGTCCAAGGACGCAACGGGAAATTTTACAAATATCAGCGATATGTCTACCTCGATGCCAAGGGAATTTACCGACATCACCACATACCCCAAAAGCAAACCGAGAAAATTACAGCCATGTGGACCGGGGGGAAAAGTGCCAAAGAAATATGTGTGGCGATCGGCAAAAAGTATCTAGGCAAAGATAGCGCCTAAAGCCTCCTTCAATTTCGCGGGATTTTTGCCGATGTACTTTTGCAGCACAGAGATCGACTTATGACCTGTAATTTGTTGGATTGCGTGAATATCCATACCAGACTCATAGAGCTTGGTGATGAATGATCGGCGCAGACTATGCCCAGAAATACCACGATGCTCAAGCCCCGCTCTTTCGACGGCAGCGCGTAACCACTTATCCGCAGCAGACCAAGTTATAGGCTGACCAGTTTTGATAGACGATGGAAACAACCAGAAGCGATCGCAACTTTTTGGGCGCTGTGCTGCCAGACCATCAGCCAAACGCTCATAACAAATCATTTGGCGCGTAGAGCGGGAACCATCAGGGGACGCTTTACGAATCGACGCGGGAAAAGTAATTTCTTGGAGTGGTTTGCAATGATCGTCATAAACATCACTAACCCGCAATTGAGCGATCGCACCGAAACGCTCACCCGTGTATCTGGCAATGGTGAAAAATAATTTATGCTCACGCGAGATAAGATGGCGAAAAATCCGATCCAATTCCCGATCATCTAAAATTTCAGCTTGACCATTGCGGCAATTTTTCCCCATTCAAACCTCTCACTTAAAGAATGAAATGATAAATAAGTGAGAGATAGAAGTTACCACCCACCCCTTACTATACCTATAAAGTCTCTCCCCGTATAGCAATCAGCCGTTTAGCTATCTTCTCATTTCTATCTATTTCCGCGAAATTGCGCCGCCGAGCTGCACAGGCAAAAATACAGCATGACTTGACAAGGTAAGTACAATGGCGCGGTGCAATTTAATTTCATTTAACGCCGCGAGGACATCCAAAAAATGGCAGGTAGTTTAGCAGATTTTAAATACACAGATAACAAAGGAAATTCATGGCTACTTAGACTTGATAAATCCAACTGTTTGACGACTGGAACGGGATTCACAGCTATTACATCATCAGATCTAGGCTTACCGTATTTACCCAGAAATATAGAGCCACGATATGTAATTGCTCATCATCCAACCAGACCAATTAAACGGGATATTATCTGCCAATCTGTTACCGCCCCATTATGGACAGGCTCACAAAGCACAATTCAGTTAAGAGATTACCAAGACGGAAGTATGCAGACTTTTACAATTGGTGAGCGAAAGGCTGAACGCGCCAAATATACCGCCAAGCTCATCGACACGTACCAAAACGATAGCCCCTAAATAACTATGGCAAGCGGAACCAGTAGATATAAATATAAGACCGATAAAGGCAATATTTTCTATGCTCGTACAGACGATAGCTCTGAACTAGCAAGCGTTAGAGGTGCAGCGCCAACAGGCACACCTACCGAAAATATTACTTTTGAATTTTCCAAAAATGCCAAGGCTGTTGGGTGCAAGCCTAGACATTGCATTTTAAATTTGAAGTCTACAGCAGCAAGCACAGGCTGTTTATTGCCACCTTCACAGACTACAAAGCGTGTAATCGTTCTCGATCCAGCAACCACACACCGCAGGCTCTGAGATAACTGTTAACGGTCGAGTATGGATTGTTGGCAGCGTCGTCAGCGAACAAATGCGTTAGGCATTGTCAAGTTTGTAAAAAGTAAGTAAATAAATTAGTAGACAGAGATAAAGCAAAATGGCTAGAGGCATTCAAAAACAAGATTTTGCCTATGAGGTTGAACTCAAAGATGGCAATGGTGTGTTAGGTATCGCCGCTTTAATGAAAGTAAGTTTGGATACTTACAATGTTGGGACATCGGCGGCAAAAATCAATGAGACGCAAAATGTTAGCGCTCCAAGGATTCCTGCACATATCAAACTCAATAAGAATAAAAATGAGTATGGGATTCATCCCCGTCATGTTGTTCTGGAATTGATTACAAATGGTACAAGTTCAGCGTGTTTTGGAACCAAACTAAAACGGCGTTTAGAAGTGCCAATTCTGACTCTTGAACAATTTCAGCAATTGCAAGAATACGACCCTTTAGGCGGTCTAGTTCAGCCATACACAACCATGACCATCAATCATAGTTGGGATGGCACAGCTAGCGCTGAATACAGAATCATCCAGAAAGTCAACGAAGTTAAGGTGTAGATATGCCCATTCAAGATTTAATAGCGATCGCAACATTTGCGATCGCTGTCTTGAGTGTTGTCTACGCCTTCGGTGAGCGTGACGCAAGACTAGCAGCACTGGAAAAAGATACTAATAATTTAGGTAAAAAGTTGGAAACAGAATTTGATTCTGTTTCTGATACACTTTCAGCCCACGATCATAGACTTGATGAGCTTTCTAAGTTCTATGTCAGAGTCGATGAGCGCGTTGCACAGCTCCAACGCAAAGTACTAGGCGAAGAGGAAACCGAACGCCTAAGAGGATTGTTAACCCAACCTATCCAGGAAAAGCATTACAGCACTATTGATGAACGTTGGTACTCAGAAAATTCTGGGATAGAGATGTAGTTTACTGATGTCACAGCTTGAAACACTCCAAGATATTTACTCTAAGATTGCAGATATTTATGATAAATTCTGCAATCTTGGTAGTGATGCTCAATCATCAGTTTTATACAATGTAACCATTTTAGATAACAGTTGGAATCCGCCATCAATACAGCTTGATAATCCAGATTCTCTACAAGAAATATCACAAGCTCAACAAGAAGTAAATGAAGCGATTAGCGCAACATTTACGGTTATTCAAAGCATTGAAAATGAGTATGTGCAAGCGTTAGGCGACAACAGTATTATTCCCTATCCTAACGGCGGTGCTTTAGTTTGGCTACCTAAGTTAATTGCTATTTTGGTTGGTTATAAAGCACCCGTTAAGTTCATTGCAAGCTTGATTATTGATTTCCTCAAAGAGATTCTTTTAGAAGAAATTAAAAAACGGCTAAATAGGAAAAAACAATATTTATACGGCACGATATCTTTAAGCGCTTCAGCGAGTTTTCAAATACCTTATGATGCCGAAAGCTTGGTAATTATTGCGGCTAATATTCCTGATTGGTACGGTAAAAGATTTAATAGCAGTGATAGCAATCTAGAGAAATACTACTCACTTTTAGGAACTCTTAGTACGGGATTTAAAACAGAAGGTTCCGATAATGTTTACTGGAATTCTGACAAGAAAGTTGAATATAAAAGTCAATGGTTTGATTTATCGGATTTATCAGGTGTTTATCGTCGCTACGGTTCTCTATACCTTAGCAATCAAGTTACCGCGACAGTCAAATTTATGAGGTCAATATGACTTGTCAGTGTGGCTCTCAGAAACAAAGCGGGGCTGTAGATTTTATTAATCCCGTTGATATAGGTGTGCTTTGCGCTCTCTTTGGATTAGAGGGTAATCTGTGTCGATTGTTGGATGTAGTTCCAGCCGCTATTAAAAAAGTAGCTTCACTTAATCCTGATTTACAAAATGCTGATCAGGTGTTTGGCGATATTCTCAAAAAGGTTGCTAAAAAGGGTTTTGAAATCGTTATCGATGAAATAACGGGGCAAATTGATGTTAGTCAGTTTTGCGCCAAAAACCCGCCCCCTTTGCCTGATGACATCACTTATCAGGATGTGTTTCAGTTCATAGCGGAATTAGTTCCCATTCTCAATTACTTTTTTACTGCAAATGATATTTTGCAGGGAAATTCAACAAAAATCCTAGATAAAATTGTTGGGTTTTGGCTTTATCAAAAGTGGTATGAGAACTGCGAATGCTCACCATGTCCCCCCGATACTCCACCTCCGCCACCCTCGCCGCCTAAGCTGTTTGATAAATGCCCCGCAGGTTATACCAGAGAAAGAGCTGCTAATGATTTCGGAATTATCAAAAAGAATTACTTGGGGCAGGTGATTCTATATAACAACGTCTTTGTTTTTGAAACTGAGTTTGTCGTCACGGAACTTAATGGGACTAAGTTTGTAACACCACCAATAGCGGGATATGCTGACGGTCAGGGTTTTTGGACTAATTCGCCATCCGTCGAAATAATAAAAGAAACTGATACAACCGATTCATATAACACAGTCAACGGGGTAAGAGTTCAGAAGGGTACACTACCCTCCTATTTCATTCCCCCTTGCACTCCAATCCCCCCTCCTCCTCCTCCTCCTGAGTTTTGCTCTCTTTTTCCTGATGATCCGCTTTGTCCTCATTACGGATGTACCGATCCTTTAGCAACTAATTACAACCCTAACGCGAATATTAATGACGGGAGTTGTATTTACCCTGTCTATGGGTGTACTAATCCAAATGCGACTAATTACAACCCTGATGCAACCGTTGATGATGGTAGCTGTAGTTTTGATTGTCAGTCTATTGATGTATCTGTGGTTGAGTTTACGGGGTGTGGTAGCGATCGCTCATCCAAATCTGTACAGCTTTTCGATTCAGGCGGTTTGGTTGATGTATCTGTGGTTGAATTTGGCGGGTGTGGTAGCGATCGCTCTTTCAAATCTGTGCAGCTTTATGATTGCAGTCCATCAACAGATTTCTATGGTTGTACCGATCCAAACGCTCTAAATTACAACCCTCTTGCAACTATTGATGATGGTAGCTGTGCATATTCCTTTGACTGTACGACTTATCAAGAGCAGTACACCACTTGGGGAACCAATGATGCAACCTACTTTAAATCTGTTGGTTGGAATCTAGAAACAGCATTACAAGATAAATTAGCTGAATTGGCATCATCACAGGATTATCTAAATCACCCTGAATGTGCTGGAAACTTTAACCAGTGGTATACAGATGCTTTTAATACTGTTGTCAATGCCCCCTAGTCCTTTTTGGGGATTCACCCTAATGCAGGCACACCCCTCTGGGGTATGCCTCCACAAACCCAAAATCTACAAATGATTTAAGGCTGCTATAGCAATCGTGATTTCTACTACAAGTTCTTTCTCAAATGGGAACATTTCCCATCACTTTTTAAGATTGCTATATGATGCATTTATAGCTGACTAAAATAAATGCCAATGAGTAATATTTTAAGGCGTAGTGAAGTATTAAGAATCATTGATGAACATAAGGAAGAGTTGCAAAAACTGGGTGTGCGATCGCTTGATTTATTTGGCTCTGTTGCAAGGGATGAGGCGCATTTAGGTAGCGATGTCGATGTCTTAGTAGATTTATCGCGTCCAACTGGGCTTTTTGGATTCATCAAAATCAAGCTTTATCTTGAAGATATTCTGCACTGTGATGTTGACTTAGGTACTATAGATTCCCTGCGAGAGCATTTACGTGAACCAGTTTTAAAGGAGATTTTTCATGCCTTCTAGAGAGTGGCAATTACGAGTTCAAGATATTTTAAACTCAGCGATCGCAATCCAAAATCGTACCCAAGGTTATACCTACGAGCAATTTTGTGATGATGAAACAGTTAACAAAGCTACACTCTATGACTTTGTGATTATTGGCGAAGCTGCTATTTATATTCCATCAACATTAAAAGAAAAGTATCCTGATATTCCGTGGAGAATGATGGCTGATATGCGTAATGTAATGGCTCATGAATACTTTCAAATTAGATTAAGAACTGTTTGGGAAGGCGTAGAAATGGACATTCCTCTTTTGATTGAACAATTAAACGAGCTAATTAAGCATGAAAATTTGTAATAGTAATTTGGCGATCGCAATCCTAAAAAGCTTTAAAGTGCTGTGTAATAATTGTGATGAAAAATGTATGATAAATGACTAGAGTTTTACAAAATCTATGTCTGAAAATGCTAGTTACGGGATGATTACGATCGCAGTTGAACCATACGAGGAAGAAGCTCAATCTGCGGAAACTTCGGTGGTTAATCCAAGGGGGTGGGGCAAAGAAGCTCAGTCAAATAAAAACTTGGTTAAGCATGAAAAGACTTTGAGTGTTGAAGAACTCGAAGCGAAGATGTCAGGATTTTTGCAGATGGTGGGACGGGTTTTTAGCAGTGCGGAAAAGGAAGCCAAAAAGACATCGGGAATGTGTTTGGATGAGATCGAGCTATCTGTGGAGATCGGTGCTGAGGGAGAAATCCGTTTAATCGGTAGTGGTGCTAAGGCTCGCGGCAAGAGTGCGATCAAGCTCAAGTTTAAGCGCGAGAAGGGAGCGTAAGGTTTGTGGCGAATTGGGCGATCGCGATCGGGGTGAATCAATATGAGTTTTTGCATCCTTTGAAGTATGCGAAAAATGATGCTCTGCATATTTGTCAGTTTTTAGAAAATGAGGCAAAGTTTGATCACATTTTCTATTTTTCCGATGATTCACCCGATTTGGATGGCAAGACAACCAAGCCTTTTCGCAACAATTTGCTAAAGGTATTTAAGGAGCTTTTTGCTCAGCCATTTCTCCATGAAAGTGACAATTTTTGGTTCTTTTTTGCGGGACATGGCATTTTAGAAGATGGGATCGATTATCTGATGCCGAGTGATGGCGATCCTGACAATGTTGCGAATACAGGGATTGCGGTTAATCAAGTAATCCAAAATCTGCGCGGCAGTGGGGCGGGAAATGTCATTTTGGCACTAGATGCCTGTCGCAATCAGGTGCGGCGAAATGGGACTACGCGATCGGGTGAAGGTATTGGTCGTGAAACTGAGCGAGAAGCCAAAATTGCGGATGTGATTAGTATTGCGGCTTGCAGTCCGTCGGAGTATTCCTATGAGGTGGATGAACTGCAACATGGGGCGTTTACCTATGCTTTGGTGGAGGGTTTGGGTGTGCAGGGGCGTTGTGCAACGGCGACGAAGTTGAATAGTTATCTGAAGTATCGTGTTCCTGAGTTGGCAAAGACTAGGCAAACTCCGCGCATGATGCTCGATCCTCAAGAAAAGGGTCATTTGATTTTGATGCCGAAGTATGCGGATAAGTTCGATCTAGAACCGCTCAAGAAGGATGCTTTTAAGGCGCATCGTGACAAAAAGCTTGATATGGCAAGGCGTTTGTGGATGCAGGTTTTGGCGGTGGATGGGACGGATTATGAGGCGATTACTGAGATTGAAGGTTTGGCGGTGGAGCGTTATCTTGGCGGATCTCCACAAGTAATTCCTAATCCTGTTGCTGTTGGGACTAGAAATCGCAATGTAAGTAAATCGCCAGAATCCAATCCGTTAATTCTTGACCTTGGCAATGGGGTGGCGCTGGAATTAGTCAAGGTTCCCGCAGGAAAATTTATGATGGGGAGCGATGAGTATGACAATGAAGAGCCCATTCATGAGGTGCAGCTAAAGGAATTTCTGATTGGTAAATATGCGGTCACTAATGCCCAATGGCAATCGGTGATGAAAACTAAAGGCTCAACAAATTGCGACAAAAAGTTTCAACGGGATTTGCGGCCAGTTGTGGGGGTGTCTTGGCATGATGCTAGAGCATTCTGTAAGAAGTTATCCCAACAGATAGGAAGGGAGGTAAGACTGCCCACTGAGGCGGAATGGGAATATGCTGCGAGAGGTGCGAACCAGAGCAAGGGCTTTATCTATGCAGGTAGCAATAATCTAGATGAAGTAGCTTGGTATCGCGATAATAGCGGCAGTGTAACTCATCCAGTGGGGCAGAAAAAGGCTAATGAGCTTGGGATTTATGACATGAGTGGCAATGTCTGGGAATGGTGTTTAGACGAGTGGCACGATAGCTATACTGATAAACCAGAAAATCTCAAGAAACAGGGAAATCAAGCATGGGGCGATCTCAATATAGATAATAACGATAATCGTTCTCGTTTGCGGCGCGGCGGTTCTTGGGTCATCGATGCGATCATTTGTCGGTCTTCCTATCGTAGCAGTAACGGCGCGCGTAATCAGCTTAACTATCTTGGTTTTCGTGTCGTCTTCGTTTCTTCCTCGTGAGTACTACCAATTGTCAGAATTGTTGGAAGGGATTCCATCGAGCGCACATGGTGGCAGTACAGGCTATCTCCAGTGGTGCGGGTAACTGCATCCAAATATAAAATGAGTCAGTTATTTTAGTAGGGAAACCGAAAGATTGGCTGACTCAAAATTATCTTTTTGTCATAATCCCCATGTAGGGGTTAAGCATTTGCGCCACAATTCCCAAACTCCTCACCAAAATCTCAATCCGCAAATGCTTAACCCTCTCCGCTTTCACCGATAAACTGTCCCTGCACGGAGGTTTTTCATTTTGCCGTAGGCAAAATGAAAAACCTCAATAATAAACTGTCCCTGCATTGTGAGATTTAGGGCAGAGCATTCCCAAATCAAGGGAATCTGAGAATTTATAAATCTGTGCGGGAATGCTCAGCCCCTACGAAATCTATCTCGATCCATAATTCTGACAAATGGGGATGATTGCTATAATCACCTTATCGCTCTGCTTAGGAAAACATCATGACTCAAGCGATCGCACCACCCAATCTCTCAGCCAATGCCCCAGAGGAAAAACTGCTGTGGACAAGTGCCGACCTCGAACTATTACCTGACAACGGCAACCGTTATGAAATTATTGAAGGAGAACTTTACGTGACGAGAGCGCCTCACTGGAAACATCAAACCACCTGTGGCAGATTTTTTACCGTCTTGGATATTTGGTCGCTCACTACGAAATTAGGCAAAACATCTTTGGGTGCAGGTGTAATCTTTGGCAATAAGGATGATGTTATTCCTGATGTAGTGTGGGTTAGCAAAGAAAAATATGAAGCTTTGATTGATCAATCTGGACATTTACTTGGTGCGCCTGATCTAGCGATTGAGGTGCTATCGGCGGGAACTGATAATGAAAAGCGCGATCGCGAAGTTAAGTTAAAGCTCTATTCATCACAGGGAGTTTTGGAATATTGGATCGCTGATTGGCGAGAAAAGAAACTCCAAATCTACCGTCGCGAAAATGGAGTTCTCAAATTAGCAATGACTCTATTTGTGACCGACACCCTCACTTCCCCATTATTACCAGAATTTTCTTGTCCCCTATCCCAGATTTTTGAATAAAATAAAAGAGCCGCGAAGCGACTCTTTTGCTTACGTTGAGACTGCGATCGCTACTTCACTTCTTGCAAATCCAACTTTTTCTCCACAGGTACAACCTTGGGCTGAAGTACAGGAGGATTAGCCAAATAATCGGCAAGTTGAGCTTCAATCTGTTCACGCACAATCGAGCGATATTCGAGGAAATGCTCACCCTGAGCGCAAACCGATAGATAGCTGGTGACCACGTTGGGATAACGCTTCATCAAGTCAAAGAGATTAATCCAGAATTGGAAACGGGTTTTGCGAACAAATCCTTGTCTCCAACAGAGAATTAGTAATGCTCTAATCGCAGTCCAATCAGTTTTCTTCTTCTGATCAGTTTTCTCACGCTTGATGCGCTTGTATGGCGACTCGCCCAAAATCAAGAAATGGCGGTAGGTGCGATTGAGAAAGACAAGGGGATCGTAAAGAGTCCAGAAGGCATGGACATATTCTGTTGCAATATCTTCCAATGGACGAGTGGGCATGAAGTTCATCAAAGTGGTTTGATGCCCATTGCTATTCTGGGTAATCATCCGACCTTCTTTATTCAGACGATGCCACAGACCTGTATCAGGCAAGGCTTGTAGCATACTGAAGAGCGCCGTAGGAACTGCCGTGAGTTCGACAAATTGGACAATGCGATCGCCTGCTCCTTTCTTCTCACCATCAAAGCCGATGATAAATCCTGCCATCACCCGAATCCCTGCTCTGGCGATATTGATCACCGATTCTGAAAGCGGATCGCGATTGTTTTGGAACTTCTTGGTGAGCGCAAGACTATCAGTGTCAGGGGTTTCAATCCCAAGGAATACGGAACCAAAGTTACATTCCACCATCATCTGCATCATTTCAGGATCTTGGGCAAGATCGACCGAGGCTTCGGTGGCAAAGGAGAAGGGATAATTGCGTTCCTTCATCCAAGGCTTTAGCTCTTGGAGCATCACCTTCACGTTGCGCTTATTGCCGATGAAGTTATCATCGACCATGAAAATGCTGCGTCTCCAACCAAGATCATAGAGACATTGCAATTCCGCCAGAATCTGAGCAGGAGTCTTAGTACGAGGCTTACGTCCATAGAGAACGATGATGTCGCAAAATTCGCATTGGAAGGGGCAACCACGGGAGAACTGTACCGACATTTCCGCATAACGGTTCATTTCTAGCAAGTCAAACCGAGGAATCGGCGTATCTGTCACCGCAGGCTTTTCACCATTGGCTCGCAAAATACCACTGCGCTCGCCTCTTTCGATCGCCTCCACAAACATCGGTAACGTAATTTCCCCCTCATCGAGAATCAAGAAATCTGCCCCCGAAACCTTCGCTTCTTCAGGTAAAGCGGTAGGATAGGGACCTCCCACAGCAACTAATTTACCGCGCTTTTTCGCCTCTTGAATTTGCGCGAGAAAGTCATCTTTCTGCACGATCATCGCTGAGAGAATTACCACTTCCGCCCATTCCCATTCGGCTTCAGTGATATCGCGCACATTGCGATCGACGAGTTTAAATTCCCAAGTCTGGGGCAAGATCGCGGCAACCGTGACCATGCCAAGGGGTGGAAGCTGAGCCTTATAACCAACTAATTCCAGTGTTTTCTCAAATGACCAGAAGCTTTTCGGAAATAACGGATAGACGAGTAAAACACGCATTATATTTTGGGGTTAATTGATAAAACAAAACCCTTCTCAATTCCTATGAATAAGACTTGCTCACTAACAAGAATTAAAAAGGGTTATTACAAAATAAAATCTTTTAATAGATAAAAGATTTCGCTACATAGACTAGCTTGCTAGATCTAATTCTCTGGCTGGAGTAGGACTTACAAGCTTTAGACGCTCTTCCTCTTGCCAATAGGCGGCTAATTGCCCTTCAATCTCTCGGCGGACAATATCGCGGTACTCCATGAAATGTTCATTGTGGGCGCAGACGATCAGGTAATGTTCCCATACCGCAGGATTGCGCTTGATCATGCTAAATAGATGATGCCAGAACTTCCAACGGGTATCGCGCTTGATGCCTTGCCGCCAGACGATAATGGCTAATGCCTTCAGGTCGGTAAGGGTGGGAAGTTTTGCTTCTACCTTAACCCTTGGTGCGCCAAGTTTTAGGAAATAGCTGTAAACGCGATCGAGGTAGGCATGTGGCTCATACAGCGCACAGAAGGCTTCCACATATTCGCGGGCAATTTCCTCGACGGGGCGCGTTGGCTCAAAATTCATCAAAGTGGTTTGATTCAAGTTGCCATTTTGACTGCGTAAACGTCCTTCTTTTTCGAGACGATGCCAGAGGGCTGTATGGGGTAATGCTTGCAACATTGCGAAGGTGGTGGTGGGGATGCCCGTGAGTTCGGCAAATCTCACAATGCGATCGCCTGCTCCTTTTTTCTCACCATCAAAGCCGATGATGAAGCCTGCCATAACGCGAATCCCTGTTTTGGTGATCGCTTCCACCGAATCCAATAGCGATGACCTTGTATTTTGAAACTTCTTGGTCATCTGCAAGCTATCTTCATCGGGGGTTTCAATCCCAAGGAATACAGCATCGAAATAGCATTCCACCATCAGATCCATGAGTTCCTGATCGGCGGCGAGATCGATTGAGGCTTCGGTATTGAAGCGGAAGGGATAGCCATGTTCTTTTTGCCATTCCTTCAGTTCGAGCAGGAGTAAGCGCACATTGCGTTTATTGCCGATGAAGTTGTCATCGACCATAAATACACCCCGTCGCCAGCCAAGGCTATATAAATAGTCGAGTTCGGCTAATAACTGAGCAGGACTCTTGGTGCGCGGCTTGCGTCCGTACAAAACGATGATGTCGCAAAATTCGCATTGGAAGGGGCAACCACGGGAGAACTGCACCGACATCGAGTCGTAGGCATCAAATTCTAAGAGGTCAAAGCGGGGCACGGGCGTAGTAGTGACATCGGGCTTTTCATTGGTGCGGAAAATGCCACTGGGTTCACCCTTAGCGATCGCCTCGACAAACATCGGTAAAGTAATTTCACCCTCATCCAAAATCAGGTAATCAACACCTGCGGCTTGAGGTTCTTCGGGCATTGAGGTGGGGTAAGGACCACCGCAGGCGACTTTTTTACCGCGTCTTTTTGCTTCTCTAATCAGGGATAACAGGTCATCTTTCTGCACGATCATTGCCGAGAGAATGACCATATCCGCCCATTGCCATTCCGCCTCCGTAATTGTGCGAACATTGCGATCGACCAATTTAAAATTCCATTCTTGGGGCAAGATCGCTGCAACAGTAATCAATCCTAGCGGAGGTAGTAGCACCTTGCGATTTACTAGCTCTAGGATTTTTTCGTAAGACCAAAATGTTTTTGGAAAAAGTGGGTAAACCAGTAGAACGTTCATACCTTTTGGGGTTTAAGTGGGCGGATATTCTTAATCATATCCCCCAGATCCTTCTCCCTCTCCTGCGGGAGAGGGATGGGGTGAGGGGATTTAGACAGCAGGGAAACCAGTACGGATATCTTCGATTACGCCATCGCGGAGGACAATTTCCACGCGCATCTGAGCAATCAAGTTATCGCCTTTGGCGGCTGGGAAGTAGCTATCAAGTTGTCCTTGAGACACTTCTTGTTCTAGTTCCAAATTTTGCACTTGGGTCAATTGGGTTAGCAATTGATTCTTTTGTTCTAATAATTCGGCTTTAACGCGATTCATTTCTGCACGAATGCCTTCAAGAGCATTGGATACTTCCGCAGAAAATGGCTTGATACTTTGGCGCTCAATTTCATTGATTTGGCGAGAGCCTTGGGCATCAACTTGCTGTACTTGGGCATCGATTTGAGCAATTTGTTGTTGCAGTTGTTGCTGCATTTCCTCTTTCCAGCGTTGCGTCACAATCACTTGAATATTTGCAGTGCGACGTAATAAAAGCTGATTAGAAAAATCGAAACTCACAGTTATCTCCAGTTGGCTAATAATTTATGTTGATGTGAAAGTGGCAAAGCCACTTTCACATCATGAGGTAAACATTTTGACAATAATATCTTGATAACGCTCAAATACGATGTTACGTCGGATTTTGAATGTCTGCGTGAGGAACCCATTTTCGATTGTAAAGGGTTCAGGCAAGAACTCAAAAACACCAATGCGATCGTTAATGCTGTAGCCGGGGCGGTTTTGCACTTCACGATTCAGTTCTTCGCGATAAAGATTACGAATTTTAGGCTGATTCAACTCTGGCAAAACGCTTGCTAATGTTGAATCAGGCGGAATTAAACCCGCAGCTTCTAGTGCTGATAGGTTAGGAACGATTAAAACACCCAATTGTTTCTGGTCTTGCCCCACTAGGACGACCTGATCAATATAAGGACTGCGAATACAGGCATCTTCAATGGGCTGAGGTTCAATATTCTCGCCATTAGTCAAAACGATCGTATCTTTGGCACGACCTGTAATTACTAAGTCATCCCACTTGCTGACATAGCCTAAATCGCCTGTATCAAACCAACCCTCTGGATCGATCGCTTTAGCTGTCGCTTCAGGATTTTTGTAGTAGCCCTGCATCACTTGGGGACCACGAATGAGGACTAATCCCTGATGACCAATTGGCACATCGGCTCTGGTAGACATATCGACGATGCGGGTTTCGGTCTGGGGCAAGGGCTGTCCATCTCCACCACGAATATTGCGATGTGGACGACGTACATGGGTAATTGGTGAGGTTTCGGTTAAGCCATATCCCCCCAAAATTTCGATGCCGACAATTTCATAGAAGTCTTCGAGGTGTTCAGCGATCGAGCCGCCACCACTAACGATGTATTTGAAGTTGCCACCCGTTGCTTCGCGTACTTTTTGGTAAACCAATTTATGACCAAGTTTATGAACTGCCCATAGTCCCAAAACTACCAGTGATGCTTTAAATTTGTCACCTAGAGAAGGATAGAGATTTTCAACATTCAATCCTTGGACAACCCGCTTGGCAGTGATGTATTTTTGGCTAGTTGTGAGGAAAAATTTGACTAAGCGCTGTTTGCTCTCAGGCTGATCACGGAAGTTTTTCTGCACACCTTCATAGATTGATTCCCACAGGCGTGGCACAGCGACCATGTAATGAGGTTTATGTTCTTTTAAATCCTTTTTGATGGTGCGGAGATTGGTGTAAATCTGCGTGCAACCTTGGGAAAAGATGAAATATTCAAAGGTGCGCTCGTAGGAATGCCATGTGGGAAGAATACTGAGAACTTTTTCGTTAACTTGCAGTTTTAAAACTGACTGCGCCCCTTCCACTTCGTAGAGGAAATTGCCGTGGGTGAGCATGACCCCCTTCGGTCTGGCAGTTGTCCCAGAAGTGTAGATCAGCGTTGCAAGGGTATCGCGTTTGATAGTTGGATTACCTAAATCCTTGCTGCTACCTTTATCTAATAATTGCTGAAAGTTATAGGCTCCTTCGGGTGGCGTTTCGTCTGACAGCAAAATAATTTGTTTGACTGGCAGGCTATGCAATTCTGGTTCGAGCTTTTTGAGGGTCGCCAGATTTTCGACCACGATCGCGACGCTATCACTATGCTCGATGATGTAGAGCAGTTCACTCCGCTCGGCTTGCGAACTTCGCGTAGCATTGGCTGCCCCGATCGCTAAAATCCCCTGATCGGCAATTAACCACCTTGGTGAGTTATCGGCAATGAGTGCTACCTTGTCGCCAAAGTTCACACCCAGCGATCGCAAACCTGCCCCAAATTGATTAATTTGCTCAAAGGCATCTTTATAGGAAATTCGCACAGGTGGTTTAGCATGGGGATCGTAGAGTGCGATCGCATCAGGATGTGATTTAGCTCCTTGTTCCCATATTTGCCAGAGACTACTTAGTTGCTTTAATTGCAAAGTCTGAACGGAATTGGGCATAAAAGTCAGGGTTTTACTAATTTTTAATTATTTGGGATTTCTAGAAATCATATTTAAAACTAAGCATTAATTTAAGGATTGCGTAATCCCTAAAAACATAGATTATTTATAATGGTTGCCATTTGCTGTTATGCAGGACGTTCCTTTACAGTGCGTGATGTACTGATCAAAGAACCACTGTTTCATAGATTTCTTTGAGCAATCCTTTTTGAGTGCGACCACTTTTAGTTTTGCCACCAATTACAAGTAGCCATAATTCCGTGAATTGCCATTTGTATATTGGCATAGGATGGGCAGTCAAATTCCGTAATTTGGCAACTTGATCGATTTTGCTGGCGGCTTTGCGATTAGAGCGCAACCATTGCGAAAGGGGATGTTGCCATTGTTCGAGAAATTCATTTACTAATTGGCGATCGCTGGAGGATATTTTCTGATCGTTAAACTTTTGGTAATACAGGCGATCGCGATCGTCACTAGATAAATACTCTTGATTTAAAACTTCTTCACGAAAAGTGTCCCATTCCTTCGCAATCAAATAGGGCAAACTCCCAATTGTATATTTGCCTCGATTTCTCAATGTCACTCCTGCAATTACAAATTCTTTTTGCTGCGAATATTGCTGACACATAAACCGATAAAAACTTTTAAAGAAGCTATGTACAATCTCGCGTTCAACCACACTAGCAATGTACAAGCACGAAGGCTTATAGTCAGAAAAGTTCTCCGTAAAAATATCTGACTCTACTAAATATTTATGCTTGTAGGCACTAAAAAGATCTTTTCGACTCGCCGTTTCTAGCTGATGCCAAGCATTTTTTCCTAGCCTTTTGAGTAATTTTGCCTCAATTTCTTGCTCATCATAGTTAAAGGCGGATGTAGTTTGTTGCTCAGATAAAGCTTTAATTTGATCGCGCAGATGGAGTATTTCTTCTCTTTCTGTATCTGACAAATCAGCCTTTTCTTTAAAGATCGATATCTCTGCATTTAGCAAGCGGATTTGCTCGTCTTTATCTTTGATTAACTTCTGTTTTTCCTCTAGGTCTAGTGCAGTAACTGCTGCCTTGACTAAGTTGTAGTAATTACTTTTTAAAATATCAACTTCTTGGGAGGTAGCACGACTCTTGCCCCGCAAAGCAATTTTTTGTCCCTGCTGCACTGCGAGAATTTCACCTTCAGGATTGCGGATTCTTAATTCTTTAATCTCGCCCTGATCGCTAGAAAGCGAAACCACACTACATTCATATTTACGCTGGCTATAGTAAAACTCCGCTTTCATATTGCGTTATTGCGATCGCTATTTTTAGCCGTAAAGGCATAAGTAGTACAGAGACATTTTTGCAAGTGTGGCTTAGCCGCACTTGCAAAAATGTCTCTGGTTTTTAATTCAGCGCAAAGAGCTGTAAGGTCTTGCTCAAACTTACTTGATAAAGGCGATCGCATGTTGCCAGATCACCACTTTATGTCCCGATGTGTCTAAACAAATACATTGATCATCAATCCAGCTAATTTTGCCGCGAAGTTGATCGCCTGTGAGGAGCTTGATTTCAACCTCATTTTTATCGCGAATGATGCTATGAATGCGGCGAATACTTGGTAGAGAGGTGTTGAGTCCGATTTTGGTTGCTGTTGGTGCGCTCATCGTCTTACCTGTGACAGTTTTACGAATATTATCATCAAACTAGATTTTATTTTTCAGCACCGTAGGTGCTGACAAGCAATTACTTTATTTGAACTTAGGAACTTGCTATTAATTAAAGTACCTGTGGCTTCGACTCCGCTCAGCCAACGTTAGCTGAGCGAAGTCGAAGCTAGATAACTTTGGTGGGACATTTTTTATCCGCAAGATCCTTACTAGATATTGTGTGAAGTCCACACAACAATACTTTCTAGATTTTATTTTTCAGCATCGTGGATGCTGAAAAATCATTACTTTATTTAAGCTTACGCATCGTGTGGGCTTTGCCTACACAACAATACTTGATGTTGCTAGATGGACATGGTGAAAAACAGTACTGCTATATAACTGGAAGCAGTTATCCCACAGGCTGGGTTTAGTTCGCTCAAGGATTACATGGGTTTCTTCGATCGCTTGTAAAAATTCTGGATAAACAATCGACATTTCGGCAAAATTTTGAAAATCACGAGCAGTTTTTGCCGTAGGCATTGTCCGATCAAGCCATTTGCTCAATTCGAGCCAACGCTCTTTGACCGTTGGGGCAATATGCTTAAGCGATCGCTCGACTGGCAATTGCAAACCTAAATCAAAGCGATACTGATTGTCATGAAATCGGATAATACCGCCGCGATCTCTAACTTTGCCATTGACCCGATAACTACGCAAATGTAAATCGCAAATTTGCACCCGATCTAAAATTTGCTCCTTGCGGGCGAGCTTGTGCTTCGCATTAACCACAACCACATCACCAAAGGTTGGCAAAATCCCCTCTACTTTGGTAATGACATCTTGGGGTGTAAAGGTAATTTCATCGACATTAGCGATCGCCTTAACTTGGTAATTGCCCTTTACCTGAAATTCATTAAAATATTCCACCTGATAGATCGGGATTTGGGAAATTGCCTCAATACTTAACCAAATTGCCGCAATCCCATAGGTTTGGAACTCCTCACCATAGGCTTGCATCTCTGCCAGCGTACCTATGCGAATAATTTTGGGATAGCGATTAGGGATTTTAAATCTTGCTGTGTAGGGATCGGTACGAAAGACTCTGGCAATTTTAGCGATCGCCCAGTCTTTTTGCTCAGGAGCTACTGGCAATAGAGCCAGATAGGCAAAACTAGAACCACCCGCAAGTTTGGCGATTTCATCCATCCGCCCTTGGCGAGCCTGCACCTCTGCCATCTCGATTGCGAGCAATCCTTGCCGAGCCTGTGTAATTAACTTTGCAGGTAACTGAGCCTTAAGCAGACGGCGAAAAATTTCCTCAGCTTCATTGGGCTTACCCATCGCATCATAGAGGCGACCCTGCAAAATCTGTAACTGTGGATCGTCAGGAGAATCTGACAGCAATTGCTGAAGCGTTGCTGAAGCGGCGGAGAATTGTTTATCAGCGAACTGACTCTCAAACGCAGCTACGAGATCTTGCATGAAGAAGTTTGTAGAGGTATCAAAATCATTGACAGGAACCTTTCTAGAATCGTAGACCTAAGCCAGTTTGCAAAGAAGTTGCGGATGTACCAGGGGAATTACGATAGGCATCAAAGGCGAAAATGACGTTACCAAATAATACAAGATTGCTATTGGGTAATGTGTAATCAATACCAGGCTGGATAACAAAACTATTTTTGTTGCCGACTGGGGTGGTATCAACGGTATTCGATAAGGCAACACCAGCGCCAATGTAAAGATCTGTATCAAAGTTTAGCGGCACGTCAAAGGAAACAGTCGGCACAACTGCGGTACTGCTACCAATCAAAATTTGGGTGCGGACTGACACAGGAAATTCAAGAAACTTATAACGAGCTGCAACTACACCAGATGTACGCGAACTTTCACCTGCCGCAGCATTACCACTGGTAAATCCAAAACTTGCACCTACACCGATGTAACTACCATAGGCAGGCTGAGCTTGGACGGAGGGGACAGCGATCGCTGATACACATCCTAATGTAGTTAAGCCGAGCAGTATCTTACTTAAGTTAGCTAGATTTTTCACAGATATCCTTTCCTTTTACTAAGAAACGATTTTATTTATCTTTAAGGAATAACCCCTTCAGGCAGACAGACTATCACAAGTTGGTTAAATCGGCGAAAATTTTTCTAACAAATACATACAATATGGGGCATATGGGGCGCGATTGTTGAACTGCTATAGCGAGCAGTCCAACAATCTTTAACGTCAGTTTGGGTTAAGCTAGGAAATTCTCAAAGCCCAAGAGTAAAAGCCTTGCTTAGCAAGGCTTTTACTCTTGGGCTTTGAGAGAGGGTTTGCAGGGAGATATACAATCACCCAAAAGCAGATATACAAACCATAGAGAAAGTTGTATATTAAGATGCTAACGAGTAATACTCGCAACAAGCAAAGACTTTTACATAGTACGCATCTATTGACCTATGGCAGAATTAGCAGTCTATTTTGTTTTGAGCGTCGGAGTGCCTTACACATTCTGGACAATTGTGAGACCCTTCACTGACTCTTAGAACTCAACCACTCCAAAAAGTGTGAGGTAGGCTAATACTCCATACTTTTTGGAATTTAAGGGTTTTAAGCTTTGAGTTTATAGATTTGCTAAGCCCAAATATGTAATTTTTGTCGGTTCAATCTTAAATCGGCAGGGTAATACTTTTACTCCTCTGGCGATCGCCTCTGTGAGCAATCTGTCATATTCAGGATCAGCTTTAGCTCCTGCGGCAAAGCGATCGCAATCTCCCCGATTAATAAAGAAAATTAAAGCAGCGTTAGTATCTTCAGAGATTACTGACATGAGTTCGCGTAGGTGTTTTTGCCCTCGCGTCGTCACCGTATCAGGAAACAAGGCTAAATTGCCAATACACCAAGTTGTATTTTTTACTTCCACATAGGTTTTCTTGTGACAATTATCATCAGTCAAAAGAAAATCTATCCGACTCTTTTCATTGCCATAGGCAACTTCACTCTTGACAGTTGTATATGGCTCTAGTTCTGGTAGCAAATGGCGATCGAGCATATATCCAATCACTCGATTAGGAAGACTAGTATTAATACCTATCCATTCATCATCTAAATAAATTGCTTCCCAACTATAGGCGAGCTTACGTTTAGGATTAGGGTGATGGGAAACTAACACAGGACTACCAAGTTGGCATACCCCAGTCATAGGTCCTGTATTTGCACAATGGGCAGTAATTATTTCGCCATTCTCTAGTTCTATATCCGCAAAGAAACGTTTGTAACGGCTAACCAGACGACCTGCGATTAGCTCAGAATAAGTGTGAACTTGTGTCATTGATTATTAACTTTTTGCTAGCAAAAGAGATTCAAAGAAATTGTTAGAAGGGATGCTTTGCATCCCTTCTAACAATTTCTTTGGGTTTGGGGCATTGCGAAGGAATCTAGTATAGCAACGGTTTATCTTGCTATCACTTATTTTTAGTGGTGTGGCAAAGTCATACCACTAAAATCTGGGAATGGATTTGCTGGTTTAGTTTTATAAGCCTATACTCATTGGGAAATAGCTACAGTGCATTGCGCTGAATTAAAAACTAGAGAAATTTTTAAAGGTTCAGCTTGGGCTCTTGCGGATAAAAAATGTCCCACCAAAGTTATCTAGCTTCGACTTCGCTCAGCTAACGTTGGCTGAGCGAAGTCGAAGCCACAGGTACTTTAATTAATAGCAATTCCCTTGCCGTACTTTCAAAAATTTCTCTGTACTACTTCAAGCTTAAATAGGCTTTATAACAGCAAGAGAAATCCATTAGTGAGGAACTCGTCATATGGGAATCAAACGTAAACTGCATCGTCATTTAATCAAACTAGAACAACGTGATGGCGTGCTACAGGTTGTCGGTGGTAATAGTTGGTATTCCTATTTGCGTGATCCCTACCATCTCCTATTAACGGTTCCTTGGATTGGCTTTTTTGCGATCGTTGTCGGATTTGATATCTTTCTCAATGCAGTATTTGCTATTCTCTATTTACTAGATAGCAATGCGATCGCTGGTATCAAAGAAGTTGGTTTTTTAGAAGCATTTTTCTTTAGTGTACAGACTCTTGCTTCTATTGGGTATGGAGTGATGAATCCCCAAACTCTGTATGCCAACCTAATCGTCACCTTAGAATCGATCGCTAGTTTAATGCTATTTGCTGTAATTACAGGAATTGCCTTTACTAGATTTGCCAAGTCTTCTTCCCGTGTCATGTTTAGCCATGTAGTCACTATCCATGACTACAATGGTATTCCCACACTAATGTTTCGGACTGCGAATGAGCGAAAGAATAACATTCTCGAAGCGAGGTTGAGAGTTTATTTGATGATTGATGAAATTACATCTGAAGGTCAAATGATGCGTCGCTTGCATGAACTAAAGCTAGTCCGCGATCATTCACCGATATTTTTATTATCTTGGACAGTGATGCATACCATCGATGAGAATAGTCCCCTCTATGGCATAACTATAGAGACTATGGAACGATTAAATGCTCAAATTCTCGTTTCACTTACTGGTGTTGATGAAACCATAGAAGGAACAATTCATGCACGACATATGTATTCATCATCACAGATTTTATGCGATCGCCGTTTTGTCGATGTAATCCATATAGGCAAAGATGGACATCGATATTTGGATTACAGCCATTTCCATGAGACAACTGCCGTATGAAAGCAAATAAGGTTTCGACTAAGTAGCTGGGTGCAATTAAATATAAAACCCCAAAACCTGTGGCGCACGCTGCGCGTGCGCCACAGGTTTTGGTTCTGTTTTTTTAATTACGCCTAGCTACTTAGCCGACGATTTAATAGTGTGGCAAAGTCGCACCATTAAAAGCTGGTTATTTATCCCAAATGCTTAGTCTTTTAAGTAAATGCAAAGCAATGTAAACTCAATAATACTTAAAAATCATCGGCAACAATGTGCATAAAAATGCTAGGGACTCGAAAGAAAATAAGGAACCGATTTTTTATAGCTTGGCTTTGCCGCAGTACAAAAAATCTGGTTCTTTATTAAATTGCTGAAACCTAATCCCCAACTAATAGAAAAACTGTGAAAAAACTGCCATCCCCGATTAAACAAAATCTATCACGCAAGTTATTGGTTGGGTTCGGACTATCCCTAGTGATCATTGGGCTAGGTACATTATGGGTAACTTACACTTCCCTCAAACGAGACTTAGAGCAGCAGGTACAACAACGCGCCGAATCGATCACGCGAGGCTTAGAATTTGCCTCTGAGGGATTAATTGAAATTAAGGAAGCATCACTATTAGCCCGTATTGTCCAAAACTATGCCACTTTGCCAACTGTAGTTGAAGTTTCCATTGTTGATCCTGATGGGATGATCATTGCCCATAGTCAGAGCTTTATAAACAGTAATCGCTATGCTGATATTCAGCCATCCCTAGTCTCGGCAGTTAATCAAGCATCCCAATTAGGTAATGAGGTGCATCTTCGTACCACTCTCAATGGGAAGCCTGTCGTCATCGAGATTTTACCTTTTAGTAGCTTGTTATTTGGCAATTCAGGCAGACGAGGTGTAGCGATCGCGATTATGGATCTCGCGAAGATGGAACAAGACACATTGCGGAGTTTTGTCTCTTCGACCATCACAATGACAGTTGGTACGATTATTATCTTACTCTTTCTAGGATGGCTCATCCAAAAATTAGTACTGCGTCCCTTAGCTAAACTCAATCAAGCCATCACCCAAAGCAACCAAACCGAAGACTTTCTACTTCCAGATTTACCTCATGATGAAATTGGATTTCTGGGGGCTAACTTTGCCAAAGTGTTTGGACAGGTCAAGACTTACAAAGAGATGGAATTAGAAATTGTGGAATTGGAACTACGGGAGAAAAATCGATATTTAGATGCAGTCTTACTGGATTTGCAAGACATGAAATATGCGCTCGATCGCAGTGCCATAGTTGCCATCACCAATATTAATGGTGAGATTACCTATGTCAATGATAAATTTTGTGAGGTTTCTAAATACAGTCGAGAAGAGTTGATTGGACAAAATCATCGCCTCTTCAATTCTGGATATCATGCCCCAGAATTTTTTGCGGCTCTGTGGACAACTATCATCAATGGTCATGATTGGCGCTCTGATATCCGTAACCGTGCCAAAGATGGTTCTATTTTTTGGGTTGATACAACCATCGTGCCATTGCTCAAGGGAGCAGAGCATCCCCAGCAGTTTTTATCAATTAGCCAAGACATTAGCGATCGCAAACGTGCTGAGCAAGAAATGCGTCTCTTAACCGAACGTTTGGAGCTAAATAACCGAGAGTTACAAGACTTTGCCTATGTCTCATCCCATGACCTACAGGAGCCACTCCGCAAGATTCAAGCCTTTGGCGATCGCCTGAAAACAACAAATGGAGATGTCCTCAATGAAAGAGGCAAAGATTATCTAGAGCGAATGCTCAATGCCGCTAACCGTGCTCAAGTATTAATCAATGATCTATTAGCATTTTCACGAATCACCACTAAAGCCCAATCCTTTGTCCCCATTTCCCTTGATGAGGTACTAGAAGGAGTTCTCTCTGATCTAGAGGTGCGCGTTGAGCAGACAGGGACAACCATTGTCTGCGCTCCTCTACCAGTGATCGAAGCAGATCCTAGTCAAATGCGGCAACTGTTCCAAAACCTGATCAGTAATGCGATCAAATTCTGTAAGGACAATGTTGCGCCAATTATTCAAATCCTTGTGCAAATGATCCAACAGGACGATCATGACTTTTACGAGATTCGGGTCATTGATAATGGCATCGGACTCGATCCCAAATATAGCGATCGCATTTTTCAGATGTTTCAACGCTTGCATGGGCGAAATGCCTATGAAGGTACAGGCATCGGATTAGCCATCTGCCGAAAAATCGTCGAACGGCATGGTGGTATGATCACAGTCGAGAGCCAAATTGACCAAGGCGCAACCTTTATCATTACCCTACCCTTAAAACAAGCTACAGTAGAAGACTATGACTAAAAAAGGACAATCAGTCACAATTTTGGTTGCTGAAGACGATGAAGATGATCGAATGCTGATGCAAGATGCCCTAGAAGAAAATCGCCTCGCTAACGATCTCCATTTTGTATGTGATGGAGAAGAACTCATGGATTATTTGCGGCATCGAGGTCAATATAGCGATCCCAAAGTTGCCCCACGTCCTAGTTTAATTTTACTAGACTTAAATATGCCCCGCAAAGATGGACGGGAAGCCTTAAAAGAAATTAAATCTGATCCCGCCCTCAGACAAATTCCTGTCGTAGTACTGACTACCTCCAAGGCAGAAGAAGATATCCTCCGCACCTATGATCTCGGGGTCAGTTCGTTCATTGCTAAACCTGTAATCTTTGAATCTATGGTACAGATTATTAAAGCTTTGGGCAAATACTGGTTTGAGATTGTAGAATTACCTGACAAAAAATAGATTTTCATCTCTATTTGGAATTAACCCAATCATCATGGCGCGACAAAAGTGCAAGGTTTTACTAGTAGATGATGACGAGGATGATTACATTGTTACCCGTGATTTTTTAAGCGATGCAGAGCAGTTCAATTTCCAACTAGATTGGGTTGATAACTTTCAGGCAGGGCTAGATGAAATCGCGAAAGATCAGCATGATGTATACCTACTCGATTATCGACTCGGCAAAGAGAATGGTCTAGAACTATTGCAAGAAGCAGTCAAACTCGGCTGCCATAAACCAATTGTGCTATTAACAGGACTTGGAGATCATGACATTGATCAACAAGCTATGAAAAGTGGGGCATCGGACTATCTCGAAAAGGGGCATATGCTCAGTACAATTTTGCTGGAGCGAGCAATTCACCATGCCATTGACCGTAAACGCTTTGAAAATCGGCAACTCGAACTCATGTCCGAGCTTGCCACGGCAAATCAAGAGCTGAAAGACTTTGCCTATATCGTCTCCCATGATCTCAAGGCTCCTTTACGTGGGATTGCTTCCATTGCTACTTGGTTAAGCCAAGACTACCGCGATCGCATTGATGAGGAAGGGCAAGAAATGTTGCAGTTACTGGGTGGACGAGTGCGGCGCATGAGCGATCTCATTGATGGCATTTTGCAATATTCCCGTGTGGGGCGGGTGCAAGAGGAAAAAAGCGCTGTTAATCTTCAAGAATTACTAGAGGACGTAATGGATATGATTGCTTTACCCTCCAGTATCGAAGTTGCCATCAAGACGGAATTACCTACAGTCATAGCTGTCAAAACCCAAATGCAACAGATCTTTCAAAACTTACTGAGTAATGCGGTTAAGTACATTGGTAAGCCAGAGGGAAAAATTTGGATTGGGCATACTCCCAAAAATCGCTACTGGCAGTTTTATGTCAGTGATACGGGTATTGGTATTGATGCTAAATATTTCGATAAGATTTTCCAGATTTTTCAAACATTATCATCCCAAGATTCCAGCGAGAGTACAGGAGTTGGGCTAGCCATTGTCAAAAAAATTGTCGAAATCAATGGTGGTAAAATTTGGGTAACGTCGGAGGTTGGGCAAGGTAGCACATTTTTCTTTACTCTACCCAAGTCTGTTTCAACAATTGAGGACAAAATACAATGAGAAGTTGCGATCCAATTTTACTTGTAGAAGATAGTCTCATTGATATCATGATCCTCAAGCGAGGTCTAAAGGAAATCAATGCCCACAATCCCCTCCATGTTAGTAATGATGGAGAAGATGCTCTCCAGTTTTTAAAAGAACAAACGCAAACACATCCTGCCCTGATTTTGCTAGATATCAATATGCCTCGTATGAATGGGCTTGAGTTTCTGTCCATTATCAAAAAATCTCCTCAGTGGCGGCGAATCCCTGTAGTCGTCCTGACTACCTCTCAAGAAGAATGCGATCGCAAAGCTAGTTTTGACTTAGGCGCAGCAGGATATGTTGTTAAACCATTAAGTTATCCTGACTTTGTTGAGCATCTAAAGGTAATATATGAATATTGGTGCTTAAACGAATCTCCTCAATTACCTCATTAAATGAGGAATGTTACAGGTTCACTGATGGATATCTCTATAGTCAAGAAGGCAAGACTAAATCGATGGCTCCAGATAGTTATGATTCAATATCACCACAACCAATTCGAGTTCTCCTTGTAGAGGATGACCAAATTGACTGCATTGCTTTTGTCCGCAGCGTCAAACAGGAGAAGTTGCCCTATGACTACACAGTGGCATATTCGCTGGCGGAAGCCAAAAATGCTTTAGAATCTCATTTGTTTGATATTGCAATCCTCGATCACTCCCTAAAAGATGGCACATCGCTAGAACTATTTGGTGTACTCAAAGCGCGAAATTGTCCATTTATTATCGCTACAGGCACTGGGGATGAAGAAACTGCGGCGAGGTTGATGAATGAAGGGGCTTATGATTATTTGATCAAAGATCCTGACCTCAAATATCTCAAAATCTTGCCTGCTACTGTCTCTAAAGTCATTAATCGCAAGCAAGCAGAGGAGCAGGTACGCATTCTCAACCATGCGATGCAAAGTGCCAAAGATAGCATTTATATCGCTGACCTAAATGGGAACTTACTGTTTATTAATGACTCTCTTAGGCAAATCTGCAACCTTGAAGGGAAGGATCTAATTGGGAAACCGATGGATATTCTGGGGCAGCCATATCTACAAACTTTGGTCACTGCGCCATCACTTGAAAACTATGCGATCGAAGCCGAGATCTCGATGCGCCGCTCCAATGGCAGTCTATTTCCTGCATTACTATCGGAATCATTCATTCAAGATGGAGAGAAACTGATTCGAGTTGGTTTGATTCGCGATATTACCGATCGCAAAGCTGCTGAGATCGCTCTCGCTAAAGCCAAGGAAGAGGCAGAAGCTGCAACCAGAGCTAAAAGTGCTTTTCTTGCCAACATGAGCCATGAAATTCGCACACCGATGAACGGGATGCTGGGGATGACACAGTTACTTGCCATGACTGAACTCACTGAGGAACAAAAAGACTTAGTACAGACTATTCAATACAGCAGTGATGCTTTGTTGACACTCCTAAATGACATTCTGGACTTTTCTAAGATTGAAGCAGGAATGCTGGAGTTAGAAGAACATCCATTTATTGTTAAAAATAGTGTCCAATCGGTATGCAATCTCTTGAATGGACAAGCAAGGGATAAAGCAATTAACCTTAGCTATCAGGTAAGTGATGATATACCGCATACGCTGATGGGCGATAGTTCGCGTCTACGCCAAATCTTGCTAAATCTGATTAGTAATGCCATTAAATTTACGCAGCAAGGTAATATTGCAATCACGGTCAGCGGTCGAGACCCTGACAATCAGAGTACCTATGAACTCACCTTTGCCGTTGCGGATACAGGAATAGGCATCGATCGCGATCGCTTAGTCAAACTATTTCAACCATTCTCTCAAGCGGATTCCTCGATTAGCCGCAAGTATGGCGGTACGGGACTGGGGTTAGCTATTTGCAAACGCTTAGTAGAACTGATGGGAGGGACAATTTGGGTCGAGAGCGATAGCAATATCGGTGGTAATCCTCCTTTAGATTGGGAATTACGCAGAGTTACCCCTAATACTGAGGGTTCTATCTTCTACTTCACCATCTCACTGAAGAAATCGGAATTACCCGTCGTCGTTACTTCTCCCTATCAAAATGCCAAATTAGCGATCGCCAATGCTCATCCATCATCTTTACAGATTTTAGTAGCTGAAGATAATCAGGTAAATCAGAAATTAGCACTCTTTATGCTCAAAAAGCTTGGTTGTTATGCAGATATCGCTAACAATGGCATGGAAGTATTAGATATGCTCAAGCAAAAACTCTATGATGTCATTCTCATGGATATGCAAATGCCTGAAATGGATGGCATTACTACTACCCAAATCATTCGTATTCAGTCCAAACATCAGCCATGGATTATTGCGATGACCGCCCATGCGATCGGGGATGCCCGCGAGTCCTGTTTAGATGCGGGGATGAATGATTACATTAGTAAACCCATTCGACTAGAAGAACTCACGCAGGCTCTAATTAAAATAAGCAAGCTATCTCCCATCACCTAAAAATCGCATTCACCGATTACAACTACAAATTACGAACCTCTGCTAAGATCAAGACCTACGGTATCGGCTCCCAATTATTGATACTGCTAGAAGTTACATATTTCTGTCTCTGAATCCGTCTAACACCAATTTCAACAATGGGAGCATTCCTGTTGAAGCTTTAAAATCCCCCTGATTAATTTTTCTGTAAGGTTTTAGATTCTTAGAACTGCCGTAAAACTCTAAGAATTGGTACGACTATCAAATGGCAACGCTAACAGCGACAGACCACGTCAAAAAGTTGGAGTTCTATGTCCTTTTCTGCTTTAGGCTTGTCCGATCAAATTGTCCGTGCCGTTACTGCACGCGGCTATACCAAGCCCACACCGATTCAATCTCAAGCGATCCCCGTTGTCCTCTCAGGTCAGGATTTACTAGCTGGTGCTCAAACAGGTACTGGCAAAACCGCAGGATTTACCCTGCCTATTTTGCATTTACTCTCGCAAAAGGTCGTCAAGCGATCGCCAACGGGCAAGATCCCCATTCGAGCTTTAATCCTCACCCCCACCCGTGAGCTTGCCGCCCAAGTCGAAGAAAGTGTGCGGATGTATGGTAGACATCTGCCCCTCACCTCAATGGTGATTTATGGCGGCGTGAATATTAATCCCCAAATTAATCGCCTCAGAGGTGGGGTAGAAATTTTGGTGGCAACCCCCGGACGATTGCTCGATCATGTGCAGCAAGGACGACTAGATCTATCCAAGGTAGAAATCTTGGTATTAGATGAAGCCGATCGCATGTTAGATATGGGCTTTATTCGTGATATCCGTCGGATTCTGGCTCTATTACCCAAGCAACGCCAAAACCTATTGTTTTCAGCGACTTTCTCCAATGAGATTAAAGCCTTTGCCAGTACTTTGCTCAATCAGCCTGTGCTCGTTGAAGTCGCTAGTCAAAATGCAACTTCGGATTTAGTCACCCAGAGAATTTTTCCTGTCGATCGCGATCGCAAGCGGGAACTACTGACCCATTTGATCAAAACTCACAACTGGTATCAGGTCTTAGTCTTTACCCGTACCAAACATGGAGCCGATCGCTTAGTTAAGCAATTGCATCAAGATGACATTGTGGCGATGGCGATTCATGGTAATAAGAGTCAAGCCGCCCGTACCCGTGCGCTCGGTAAATTTAAGGATGGCAGTTTGCAAGTCTTAGTTGCGACCGATATCGCAGCGAGGGGCTTGGATATTAGCGAACTTCCCCATGTGGTCAATTACGAATTGCCTAATGTGCCAGAGGACTATGTGCATCGTATCGGACGCACAGGTCGCGCTGGTTCTGTCGGTGAGGCGATTTCATTGGTATGTGTGGATGAGCGTAAGTTCCTCTCAGATATCGAAAAATTAATTAAGCGATCGCTACCTCAAGAAATCATCGCTGGTTTCGATCCCGACCCTCGTGCTAAACCTGAGCCTATTCAACTGGGAAGACAATCAAAACATCAACCGCGACGTGGACAAAGGGAGCATAATCCTACCACTAAGCCATCATCACAATCACCCAGCAAGTCTCCAAGCAAACCACAAAAGAAAGCACCTAGAAGCGTTAATTCACATTAAGAATTCTGCGATTTAATTTTAGTGGTGTAGCTTCGCTACACCACTAAAATTCGGTTCTTGATTTTCTTACACATCCTTAATGAAGTTATAGATAATTCAAATAAAAAATAGGGCTTCGACTCCGCTCAGCCATCTATATACGTTGGCTGAGCGGAGTCGAAGCCTCTTTTACCTTATTTAGAACTGCTATATTAGCGTTCCGCAATTAAAGAAGAACCCAATTTTTGATGGTGCGGCTTTGTCGCACTATCAAAAATTGGGTTCTTCTTTTACGATAGCAATTCTGAATGTTTTGAGAGAGTGCTTTCTCGAAAGGACACACAATCTCAAATATAGTTGTTTTAAATAATTTGCAGAGGGGCTTCGACTCCGCTCAGCCATCGGTGTAAGCTAGCTGAGCGAAGTCGAAGCTGTAGTTCTTATTTGAATTATCTATAATCAAAAGTGAAGTACAGAGTTGTTTCCCTGCTCGCGGTGGGAAAACAACTCGAATATTCCTATGTTAAGATATAAGACTTAGAAGCCTGACTCACACATGGATTGTATATGGGAATGCACCTTTGTCTCGAATTGCTTGCAACCTCGATTCAGCAACTGCATGATCTAGAGCATATTGCAACATCACCCGTATCAACTCCTACCGAAATTGAAGTAAAAAACATTTCCTTAAAAAATGCACTTCATGTTCTGCAATCTAGCTTAACAGAACTAGAAATTTCACAGCGATCGCTTGCAGGGGAACTAGATCGATATCGTGAACTTTTTGACTTCGCCCCCGATGGCTATTTTGTCACCGATGCCAATGGGGATATCACCGAAGCTAACCGAGCTGCAACATTGATGTTTGGTTCGCATCCCATTGGCAAAAACTTAGAGAACTTTGTCTATCCATCCTACAAAGATCAATTTCAAAGCCTGATCGGGCAGCTTCAACGCGGACAAAACATTAAAAGCCTAGACTTTCGGATGCAATTTCCAACGGGGCAACCCTTTGATGCTAGCTTTACGATCATTAGCATCCGTGCCCTTGATGGAAAAGTAATTGGAATGCGCTGGTGGATTCAAGACATCACCCAACGTAAACAGGAAGTAGAAAAGCTCCAACAGTCCCATCAACGTTTAGAGATTCGCATTGCAGAAATGAATGCCAAACTCAATCTCATGGATCGTCAGATTCGCGTAGAAAGAGAAGAACAAAGACGAATTTCTCGCAGTCTTGCCCGTAATGAAGCCAAATTACGGGCGATGATGCAGCATTCTTCAGATATCGTTAATATTCTTGATATTGATACAACAATTCACTATTGCAGTCCTGCCATCATTAAAGCCCTAGGCTATATGCCTGAAGATGTGATCGACAAGAAGTTTGTGAAATTCATTCATCCTGAAGACTTGCCAGTTTTTCAAAGTTTTCTCGCGCAATCAGTCGATGAGATGTCCGTATCCACCCCAATTGTGATGCGCTATCAACATATCAATGGTGATTGGGTTTATCTAGAGTCAGTTTGCTGTAATCTTTTGCAAGATCCTAATGTCCAAGGCTTAGTGATTAACTCCCGTGACATTACCGAACGCAAACGCACAGAATCAGCATTACAGGAAAGTAAAATCAGACTGGATGCGATCGCGTCGAGTATGCCCGCAACCATCTATCGTCTAGCGATGAACTCTGATGGAAGCATTTCTATTCCATTTATTAGTGATGGATTAATCGATTTAGTAGGCATTGCTCCTCGATATATCCTCTCTAATCCTTATCAGTTACTAGATTTCATTCATCCTGAAGATTTGGATCATTTCAAAGCGCTGATTAAGGCTGGATTTGATAAACTTGCCACTTTCCGCCATGAGTTTCGGATTATTGCCATTTCGGGAGAGGTAAAATGGGTACAAAATATCGCACGCTACTATCATACAGAGTTAGGCAAAGTCATAGCTGACGGTGTATGCATTGATATTAGTGAAAGGGGTGAAGCAGAATCAAGCCTCCAACGGACAAATGAACTTTTAAGAGCAGTAATCAAATCTGTCCCTGTCGCGATCGATATCATTAGTCCCGAAGGAAAAATCCTGCTCTGCAATGCCGCCGCTGAAAAACTCTTTGCCTTAAATACTTTAGCGATCGTGGGTTATCCCAATGCAGCACAAGTACCAGACTTACAAACCGCAATTCTTGATACTTTAGCTGGTAAACCCCTTGATCGGGTACATATGGATATTGAAATTCGAGATGGTAGTTGGATTAGCATCAGTATGTCTACGGTTCTCGTTCATGACTCTAACGGACAAATCATAGGAGTCTTAAGAATTATCGAGAAATTAGGCGATCGCAATGCTCAACATACTTCGCAGAATGGATGGTCAATTGAACCACCGCGTAGTAATTCAATAGTTCCATTGGGAACAGATGCGATCGCTAATGCTGGCGCTATTAACGCGAATGCATTACTCATTCAATATCAAACTGGACAACGTAACTTTGCAGGTTTAGATTTGCGCGGGGCTTATCTCGCTGAAATGGAATTACCGCAGGTAGACTTTAGCGGTGTGGCTTTAAATGGTAGTAATTGCAGTCATACAAACTTCCAATATGCCAATATGCGTGGCGCAGATTTACGTGGTGCAAATTTGCAATATACAGATTTAAAGTGGGCAGATTTGCGCGGGGCAGATTTGCGTGGTGCAGATTTGCGTGGTGCAGATACCACAGGTTCCATAACTGACGAAAGTAACTTTCTAGGCGCTCTGTTATCAATTAGTTAACTGATGTTACGTGGAAGGAATCCTGCGATATTGAAGGATCGGGGCTGGCACGGGGGCACAGCCCCTAACCAAAATTTAAATTATTCAGGTAGTCGCCATCCCCCCTTGGTTGCCCTGCTAGGCTAGCAGCAAGAAATTCATCATCTGAGTTCCACGTAATATCAGTTAATAATGTTTGTTGCTAAATAATCACCAAAATATAGGCGTGGTATATTGACACTTGAGGAATCGAGTGAATGCAAAATTATGGTTGTCGTATCAGTCAAGCCTGTCAGATAGCATCACATCCTTCAAGAAACCTGAGACTAAGATTTTCGTCAAACTCTTTAATTAGATAACTTAACTTTTTAAAGTTTTTAGGACTTACGCAATGCTAACGAATTTACTGGGTTTTGAGTGGATATGGCGCGGGCGAAGCACGCGCTATATCCACTCGATGCTTAAGTCCTAGTTTTATCAATCAAGTGCCAAATGTAAAAGTGCCAAACATAACTTAGTAATCAAGATATTTTATAGCCATGCGTAAAAACTTCAGTGCGATCGCAATTACCACATTGTTGTTGGGTTTGCCTGTGCAAACGCTAATTAGCCCAAATGCTCAGGCACAGGTGCAGCAAGACAGTAAAGCTGAAGCGGAGAAATTTTATGAGCAAGGGAATCAGTTGTATAATCAAGGTCAGTATCGTGAAGCGATCGAGTCTTGGCAAAAGGCTCTAAATCTATATCGAGTGCAACAGAATCGAAATTATGAAGGCGATGCACTCAACAATATTGGTAATGCTTACAAAGGTTTAGGGCAAATCCAAAAAGCGGCTGAGTTCTATCAACAAGCTTTAGCGATCAAACAGCAGATCGGTGAACGTAAGGGAGAGGCTCGTGCAGTAATTAGTCTGGGCAATGTTTACAACGATCTTGGACAATATCAAAAAGCAATTGATATGTTTCAACAGGCTCTAGTCCTCAAGAAGCAAGCTAACGATCGCGTGGGAGAGGGGGATTCTCTGATCGGATTGGGCAATGCCTATAAAAATCTTGGCAAGTACCAACAAGCCATTAACTTTTATCAACAAGCCTTCGAGATTTATAAACAAGCCAATAATCGCTATGGACTAGGGCTGGCTCTGAATAATTTGGGCACTGTTTACACTAGTCTGAGTCAGTACCAAAAGGCGATTGAATTTTATCAGCAAGCCTTAGATATTAGAAAGGAACTTAACGATCGCTATGGTGTTGCGCTTGCCCTGAACAATTTGGGGACTTCTTACAACAACTTAGGACAATATCCCAAGGCAATTGAACTCTACCAACAAGCCCTAGATATCTATAAACAAATCGGCGATCGCTATGGGATTGCCCTTGCGCTCAATAATTTAGGTGCGGGATATGGCAACATTAGCCAGTACCAAAAAGCGATTGATTTCTATCAACAGGCTTTAGAGATCAAAAAGCAAATTGGAGATCGCAATGGGATAGCGCTAGCGCTCAATAATTTGGGCATTACCTACAGCAGTTTAGGACAATATCAAAAGGCTATTGATTTTGCTCAGCAAGCCTTAGAAATTAGGAAGGAAATTGGCGATCGCGCTGGTGTCGGCAGTTCACTCAGCACTTTAGGCGATGCTCATAGCAGATTGGGGCAGTACCAAAAAGCGATTGAGTTTTTCCAGCAATCCTTGGACATTCGGAAGCAAATCGGCGATCGCTATGGAGAAGCCGCCGCACTCTATGGTCTAGGTGGTGCTTACTACAGGCTAGGACAATACCAAAAAGCGATCGCGGTTTTCCAGCAAACCTTAGAGATTAGACAACAAATTGGCGATCGCTATGGTGAATCAGGCGCTCTCGATGAATTAGGCTATGTCTATAGTCTTTTAGGGCAATCTCAAAAAGCCCTTGATTTCTACCAACAAGCTTTAGCGATTAGTAAGCAAATCGGTGATCGCAGTGGTGAAGCAGGTTTTCTCAGTGATGTTGGTACGGTCTACAACAAGATCGGTCAGTACCAAAAAGCGATCGAGTTTTTCCAGCAATCCTTAGATCTTAAAAGACAAATTGGGGCGCGTAATGGCGAAGGCGTGGCACTCCTAAATTTGGGGCTTGCCTACAATAATCTTGGACAGTATCAAAAAGGCATTGAGTATTACCAACAAGCCTTGGAAATTAACAAACAACTAGGTGATCTCAATGGTTTAGGACTTGCCCTCAATAATTTGGGCACTGCCTACAACAATATGAAGCAGTACCAAAAAGCGATCGGGTATTACCAGCAATCCCTAGAACTCGCCCGTCAAACTGGTGAACGTGAGAGTGAAGGCAGGACACTTTCCAATCTTGGTTTAGCTTTTAGCAGGCTCAATAAAGACGAACTCGCTATTCTCTACTACAAACAATCCATCAATATTAGAGAATCTATTCGTAAAGATCTGCGTGGGCTGAGTACAGAGGAACAAAAATCCTATCTGTCCACAGTCGAATATACCTATCGCAATCTTGCGGATCTGCTGCTAAAACAAAACCGTAGTCTCGAAGCCCAACAGGTGCTCGACTTACTCAAAGTGCAAGAACTGAGTAGCTATCTCAATAATGTACAGGGCAATACTCAAACCCAACAAGGTGTTGACCTTCAGCCATCGGAACAGAGCATTATTACGCTTGCGAGTGAACTCAATTCTCTTCAGAAGAAAGATCGTGAAGGTAATATCACGGAAGGAGAACAGAAGCGGCTCACCCAACTCGTGCAGGCTGAACAGTCTCAAAATGAAAAATTTAATTCCTTTCTCAACAGTCCTGAAATCAAAAAACTAACCGATGAAATCCGTCGTACTGAGCAGCAGCAAAATGTGAACCTCGCCAGCTATCGCAAACTCCAACGCGAAGTACTCACACAGTTACCCAGTGCGGTGATGCTTTATCCATTAATTCTCGATGATCGCTTAGAACTAGTATTAGTTTCGGCGAACACTCCGCCCATTCGACGCACAGTTAATCTGAAACGCGAAGAACTGATTCGATTAGTTGCTGATTTTCGTGAGGGACTCAAGGATAAAGGCTCAGAGGATGTCAAAGAACCTGCTCAGAAGTTATATAAAGCAATTATCAAACCCTTTGAAGCAGAACTCAATCAACTAAAAATTGATACGATTATCTACGCTCCTGACGGACAGTTGCGCTATATTCCTCTTTCGGCGCTTTACGATGGTAAGCAATGGCTAATTGAGAAATATCGCATTAACAACATCACTGCCGAATCCCTTACGGGATTTAATCTCAAGCCAATTGCTCCACCCCATGTTTTAGCAGGAGCCTTTGGGGGCAAAGATGGTGACAAACGCTCAGGATTTAATGGTTTACCTGCAACTTTAACGGAAGTCCAAAAGATTGCCGCCCGCTTTGCGAATACGACCACATTACTGGAATCTGATTTTACTAAAACCACGACGGCAACCAAGGCGAATTCCTATACAATTTTGCACCTTGCCACTCACGGATTTCTCTCGACAGAGAAGCCTGAAGATTCCTTTATTCTCTTTGGCAATGGCGATAAAGCTACGATTCGTGATATTCAAGACTGGTCATTAAAGAATGTCGATCTGGTTGTCCTCAGTGCTTGCGAAACTGGTATTGGTAACAAGTTAGGCAATGGAATTGAAATTTTAGGCTTGGGCTATCAAATGCAGTCCGCAGGTGCAAGGGTGGCGATCGCTTCTTTGTGGCAGGTCAGTGATGAAGGGACGCAGGCGCTCATGGATGTATTTTATGGTGAACTCCAAAAAGGAAATGTATCGATCGCCGAAGCCTTGAGAAGAGCGCAAATAGCGCTAATTCGATCCCCACAATATAAACATCCCAACTATTGGTCAGCATTTTTTGCGATCGGTAATGGTTTATAACGCAGTAGTAGAGGGTGAGATGGGTGCTAAGGCTCTTGCGGATAAAAAATGTCCCACCAAAGAAAGGCAGCTAGCTTCGACTCCGCTCAGCTAGCTGAGCGAAGTCGAAGCTAGCGTTGGCTGAGCGGAGTCGAAGCTAACGTTGGCTGAGCGGAGTCGAAGCCATAGGTAATTTAATTAACAGCACTGACCATGCTACTCAAAATGTAAAGTAAAGAGGTTTAGTTAAGACTATGAAAATTAAAAAATGGAAAGTTTGGTTAGGGTTTCTGTTAGGAATGGCGATCGCTTGGTTATGTACCACCTATGCACCCCTTGCAGCTCAGACCCTCTCAGGTTTGTTACCCAAAGAGGCGATCGCACCAACCCAAAGTACATCTCTCAAGGCGATCGCATCTGATCCTGATGGCTTTGTCCCCCCAAAATTAAGTGAGTCTACATCACCAATAGGACGCGATCGGGCGATTATTGGTAAAGATCAGCGCTTACCGATGCTCAGCCGTGAGTATCCTTGGTCTACGGTGGGCAAGATCATCATGATTGGGAAGGATGATAGAGAGTATTCCTGCACGGGCACATTAATTAGCAAAGCGCTAGTGTTGACCAATGCCCATTGTCTGTATGAGAAGGATAAGCTATTTCCTAAGATGTTCTTTTTGCCTAATTTAATCAATGGCAGGCTACGCACACGCAATGATGTGGCGATCGTCAAAAATGTTTGGTCAGGAACCCATAAACCCGATAATGAGCCAGAGAGTGATTGGGCGGTTTTACAGTTGAATAAGCCTTTGGGAGAGAAGTATGGGTTTCTCAAATGGCGATCGGTTCCTCTATCAGTACTTCAACAATATAAGAATCGCATTTCTGTGGCGGGATATTCAGGTGATTATCCTGATCCTAAGGTATATCATGATCTGTCAGCAGGTAAGGGTTATACCGCAGGTGTGCATATGGAATGTAGTGTGTTAGGAGAGAGCGAGGGAATGTTAGTTCATGATTGCGATACGAACCCCGGCGCTTCTGGTTCGGCTTTGATTACAAAGATTGATGGTGCTTATCAGATTGTGGGTCTCCATGCGAGAGGTGGAAAGGATCGGCGTGGTCGTGGGGTTGCGAATTATGCTGTGCGAATTAGTCAGATTGAAGCGGCGTTGAATAAAGAGAATTAACGTTGGTTAAATTTTTTGTAATGCCCACTTGGTTGGGAGAAGATAGCTTTATGCTTTGTAGTGAAAGCTTGCAGATTGTGATGTCACTGTGAGGGTTTTGGTGATGAATAGGTTAATCAGTCTCGCGATCGCGGCTTTGTTGTCTGGTTTACCGATGCCGATCGCGATCGCTGAAAGTGTCCAAACGCAAACAGTGCAAGATCGCAAAGCAGAAGCAGCTCGACTTTTCAAACAAGGCGCTCAGTTATATCGAACCAGTCGCTATCGAGAAGCTATTCAAGTATGGGAATCGGCTTTAGGGATCTATCGAGAGATTAAAAATCGCAATGGGGAAGCAATATCTCTCCGTAGTCTAGGACTTGCATATAGCAGTCTCGGACAGTATCAGAAAGCCATTGACTTATATCAGCAATCCTTAGAAATCGTAAAGCTAATCGGAGATCGCAATAGTGAGGCAATTTTACTCAGTGATCTGGGCAGTTCATACAAGAATATTGGGGATTACCTAAAAGCAATTAGTTTTTATCAACAATCTTTAGCTATCAAAAAGCAAATCAGAGATCCTTTCGATGAACGAGAAATACTAGATAATTTAGGTAATGCATACACATATCTTGGAGAGTACCAAAAAGCAAATGATTTTTATCAGCAATCTTTAGCAATCACAAGGGAAATAAAAGATCGAAGAAGTGAAGGAAGTGTACTTAGTAATATCGGCAGTACTTACAATAGTCTAGGACAGTATGAGAAGGCAATTGATTTTTACCAAAAATCCTTAGACATTGCTAGAGAAGTCGGTGATCGAAGAAGTGAAGGAAGTGCGCTTAGTAATCTTGGTTTTGCATATAATTCTCTTGGGAAGTATCAAAAATCAATTGAGCATCACCAGAAATCTTTAGATATATATAAACAAATTGGGGATAAAAATGGTGAAGGGCAATCACTGAATAGTCTTGGTAATGTATATGAAGCAATAGGTCAATATCAAAAAGCAATCGATTTTTATCAGCAATCTTTAGTTATTAAAAAACAAATCGGGGATAAAAATGGTGAAGGCAATTCACTAAATAACCTTGGAAATGTTTACAATGTTCTTGAAAATTACTCAAAAGCAATTGAATATTTTGAGCAGTCTTTGCTGATATTCAGAAATATTGGGAATTCTATAGGCGAATCAGCTTCAATCAATAATCTTGGTAATGCTTATGCTGCCATAGGTAAGCATCTAGAGGCAATTAAATCTTATCAAGCTTCCTTATCTATTGTTAGAAAAAATAATGACAGCACGCAAGAAGGAAAATTACTTAATAATCTAGGTAATGCTCATACTGCAACAGGTCAATATCAGAAAGCAATTGATTATTTTCAGAAATCTCTATCAATTAAAAAGAGAATAGGAGATCGTGCTGGCGAAGGAAAATCTTTCAGTAATCTTGGGGAATTGTTTGTAAAATTAAACCAGCCTGAACTTGCTATTCTCTTTTACAAACAATCCGTCAATGTGCGCGAAACCATCCGCAAAGATATCATTGGACTAACAAAAGAAGAAAAGAAATCTTACCTCTCTACAATTGAAAAAGACTATCGTGCTCTTGCCGATCTCCTTCTCAAACAAGACCGCATCCTCGAAGCCCAACAAGTCCTTGATTTACTCAAAGTCCAAGAACTCAGCAACTACCTCCGCACCGTGCGCGGCAACAACCAAACCTCTCAAGGAGTCGATCTCCAACGCCCCGAACAAAACATCATCGCCTATGCAAACGAACTCAATCAACTGCAACAAAAAGACCGCGAAGGTAAACTGAACGAAACCGAACAGCAACGCCTTTCCCAACTCGTCCAATCCGAACGCGACCAGAATAAACAATTTAACGCCTTTCTTGACAGTCCCCAAATCAAAAAACTAATCACCGAACTTCGCCGCAACGAAGACAATCAAAATGTTGATATTGCCAAATATCGCAGATTACAAAAAGATCTCCTATCACAATTCCCTAATGCTGTCCTCCTATATCCCCTCATTCTTGATGATCGCCTAGAGCTAGTCATCCTCAACGCCAACACCTCACCCCTGCGCCGCACCGTCAACATCAAACGCGAACAACTGAATCAACTAATCATCGATTTACGCGCAGAACTGCAAGACTCAGGCTCAGAAGATGTTAAGCAAACCTCTCAGAAACTCTATAGCATCCTAATAAAGCCTTTTGAAAATGAACTCAGTCAACTCAAAATCAACACGATCATCTATGCTCCCGATGGGATACTGCGTTATATTCCCCTTGCTGCTCTCTATGATGGCAAACAATGGCTAGTCGAGAAATACCGTGTAAATAACATCACCGCCGAGTCATTAACTGCTTTTAATAGCAAAGCGATCGCCAATCCCCGTATTTTTGCTGGCGCATTTGGTGGTAAAGGAGGTGAAATCCGTTCAGGCTTTAGCGGCTTACCTGCTTCAATTCCCGAAGTTCAGAAAATTACTAGCCTATTTCCCAACACCACCAGTCTGATCGAAAAGGACTTTACCAAGAAAGTGACAGCAGATAGAGCAAATTCCCATACGATTTTGCACCTTGCTACCCACGGTGAATTATTAGTTGGCACACCTGAAGATTCATTTATTGTGTTTGGTAATGGGGAAAAAGTAACGATTGGTGAGCTGAAAGATTGGGATTTAAAGAATGTCGATCTTGTGGTACTGAGTGCATGTCAGTCGGGACTAGGTAGCAAATTGGGTACTGGCATTGAGGTTTTGGGTTTAGGTTATCAGATGCAAGCCGCAGGGGCGCGAGTGGCGATCGCATCTCTCTGGACAGTCGATGATGCTGGCACACAAGCTTTGATGGATGCTTTTTATACAGAACTCAAAAAAGGTAATCTCTCGGTAGTAGAAGCTCTCAGTCGTGCTCAGATCTCTTTGATTAAGTCAGATAAATATAACCATCCCCGTTTCTGGTCAGCATTCTTTGCGATCGGTAATGGGTTATAGGTTTTTGATTGGCTCAGTTTTTAAGACATCAGCAGCTATAAACCCAAAATAGAGTTACGGCAACTCTATAGTTATAAAATGGACTATGACCAACGCTGTAACCAACCATTCCATGTTCACCTTCGCACTGCCCAAAGGCTCACTATTAAAAGACTCCATTCGCTTACTCCAAGGCGTAGGACTCGACTTTAGTGGGTTTCTTGATCCTACCAATCGTCAACTACAAATTTTAGATCCCACAGGAACTGCTAGAGCCTTACTGGTCAGAGCGCAGGATGTCCCTGTATATGTGGAATATGGACAAGCCCAAGCAGGCATCGTCGGTGAAGATGTCTTACGGGAAAAAACGCCAAAGGTTGCCAAATTATTAGACTTAGGATTCGGTGGCTGTCGGATGTCGATCGCAGTTTCAGGAGAGAGCCGCTACCGATCACCCCTAGACCTGCCGCCCCATAGCCGCATTGCCTCAAAATATGTCGGTTGCGCTCGCGAATACTTTGACAGCATCGATTTACCAGTTGAGATTATTCCCCTCTATGGCTCCGTTGAGCTAGGTCCAATCACAGGCATGGCTGAAGCGATCGTCGATTTAGTTTCTACGGGTAAAACTTTAAAGGATAACGGACTGATTGAAATTGAAGTGTTGTATCACAGTACCGCGAGACTGATTGCCCATCCCTTGAGTTATCGCTTATATAGCGATCGCTTTAGCGAGTTAATGGAAAAGATGCAAATTAAGGCATAAAGAAAGGGGCGCTTAGCGCCCCTTTCTTTATGCTTGGAGTTTCTTCGATTCAACTACGAGAGAATCGATTAATGGCTGGAGAATCAATTCCATTGCCATGCCCATCTTGCCACCGGGGACAACCAAGGTGGTATGACGAGACATGAAGGAATCATGGATCATATCTAGCAAATAACGGAAGTCAATTTGGAACTTCTCGCGGAAGCAGCGATTAGTATGGATAATTACAAAGCTTTCATCAAGGGTGGGAATGTCGCGACAGATGAAAGGATTGGAAGTATCAACGGTAGGAACGCGCTGGAAGTTGATGTGAGTATTGGAGAACTGAGGCGCAATGTAATTTACATAGTCGGGCATACGACGCAAAATTGTATCGACGATCGCTTCAGCACTGTAGCCACGTTCAGCATTATCACGATGGATTTTTTGAATCCATTCCAAGTTCACAATGGGAACAACACCCACTAACAAATCAACATACTGAGCAAGGTTAATATCTTCGGCGACTACACCACCATGCAAACCTTCGTAAAACAGCACATCGGTATTAGCTTCGATGCTTTCCCAAGGGGTAAATTCACCAGGTTGATTGCTCGTACCTAAGCGACCATTGTGATACTCGGCTTCTTCAGGGCTGTGCAGATAGTAACGTCTTTGACCACCACCAGTTTGACCATATTCCTGAAACAAAGCTTCGAGCTTATCTAGCAAATTGGCATTCAATCCAAAGTGGCTGAGACTACGACCTTCCGCCGCAGCTTGTTTCATGGCTTCGCGCATTTCTAAGCGGTTGTATTTGTGGTAGCTATCACCTTCAATAACTGCCGCTTGAATATTTTCTAAACGAAAAATATGTTCAAAAGCTCGCTTAACGGTGCTAGTACCAGCACCCGATGAACCTGTTACCGCAATAACTGGATGTTTTTTAGACAAATTTTTTCTCCTTAAATTTATATATAAACCTTTTTTCCCTTATGGGGTAAGGTAAGACGAAATTATTTAGAGATTGTGGAGATTACCAGAGGCACGTCAGCCAAAGGTGCAAATCTCTTAAACCATTTAGAATTACTATACCTTTGTATATAGCGCCAACGAAAGCAAAATTTGCGAACATGATTTCGGCTACATCTAAATTACAGCAAAAATTCGCTGAACCTTTAACTATTGGCAATGTCACCCTCAAAAGTCGGGTGCTGCAATCGCCATTGTCAGGGGTGACAGATTTGGTATTTCGGCGATTAGTGCGGCGCTATGCCCCAGACTCGATGCTCTACACCGAGATGATCAGCGCCACAGATCTGCACCATATGAAAGCTTTGCCTAAGCTCATGGAGATCGATCGCCATGAAACCCCGATCAGTATCCAGTTATTTGATTGTCGTCCCGACTTTTTGGCAGAGGCAGCCCAAAAAGCTGTATTAGAGGGAGCCGATACTGTAGACATTAATATGGGTTGCCCTGTGAATAAAATTACGAAAAAGGGTGGCGGCTCATCGTTATTGCGACAGCCTGAACTGGCGGCGCAAATTGTGCGATCGGTGGTCGAGGCGATCGATATTCCTGTCACCGTCAAAACGCGCATCGGCTGGGATGATGCCGAAATTACGATCTTAGATTTTGCGAAACGCATGGAGGATGCGGGGGCAAAGATGATCACTGTCCATGCCAGAACGCGATCGCAAGGCTATACGGGTAATGCTAAGTGGGAATGGATTTGTAAGGTGAAAGAGGTGCTGACGATTCCTGTGATTGCCAATGGGGATATTTTTTCGGTAGAAAATGCGATCGCCTGTTTAGAGCAAACGGGCGCGGATGGGGTGATGTGTTCGCGGGGAACCTTGGGCTATCCCTTTTTAGTGGGGCAGGTCGATCATTTTTTAAAAACAGGTGAACGTTTGCCTGACCCTTCGCCGATTGAATGTTTGCAAGTCGCCAAGGAGCATTTGCAAGGACTCTGGGACTACAAAGGCATTCGTGGCATTAGGCAATCACGAAAACATATGACTTGGTACGCGAGGGGCTTTACGGGAGCCGCAGTATTACGCGATCGCCTTTGTCGGATTGAGTCATTGCAAGATGGTATGGACTGTCTAGATGGGGCGATCGAGGAGTTGCAGGTAGAGGTGAAACCACTTGATAGATAAGGCGATAGCCGCCGCTTTTTCCTATGGGGATATCACTGTTTTTAGCTCGAACTTTAAAAATGGTGAAGTCTAGCCCAGAAATTTGCTCGCCGATAAGATGTCCATTTTGTAGCTGTTCGATTGCTGGCTGGATATCAGATTGAATTTTTCGATAACGTTTGGTTAGGGGTTTTAATCGGCGAATGAAGGGTAATGTAAAGCGAACTTCGATCATAGAGTTATGCCGTAGCGTCTTCCCAAAGTTGTGATATGGGGAAGGTTTGTCCTGCTGCTGCAAGTCTGACGGATTCTTGTAAGTCAGCTAATATTTGTTCTTTGGGTTCTTGTTCATCAATCCAAGCTAATCCACTAATATTATCGGTGTTTAAGGAATGGATTATCTGTTGCCAGAGTTCTAAGGGGACAAGGACATCGGTTGTTTTACCTTCTGCGTTGGTGACGTAACGAATAAGGTTTTCAATTTGGGCGATCGTCATAGCTTTAATTCTCCTGTTAAGATTTTCGGTGGAAGCTTATTTTGGTGGGAACTTACATTTGACGGAAATCTCAAAGTTGCTTTCGGCTGAGGCTTTGGTGAGGATGGGAATACCTGCTTCGCCACTAATTTTTAAACCGAATTTGAGATTGACTTCTTCAACTTGGGCATCACCGAGATTTTTGAATGCGCCGATCGCATATTTGGTATAGAAGCGAATAGTTTCATGGATTTCTTGCAAACTTTTGATTGCATCTTCTTTAATTCCGTAAGATTCGCGATCGCTATCTGGCTCTACGGGCTGATCATCTTCGGATTCAGAGATTGCAATCTCAAGAATTTCGCCGTCTTCCTGTTCGATATAAATTTTGTGAGCCATAGCAATTGTTACTACTATTTTGTGAGATTTGCCTGTATTCTAGTTGCACAAGGTCGCGATCGCAATAAAGTCAGTACGTTATGGCTCGATATGGGTTGGTAGTAGGTGCAGCCAAATACAAATCTCCGCTTGGCAATCTCAGCAAGACTGAGAGTGACGCTAAGGCGGTGAATGATCTACTGAAGCAGCATGGTGATTTTGAAGATATTCAGGTGTTGACGGGGGAGGTGACGGCGAAGCAGATTGAAGATGCGTTGAAACGGTTGTTGCTGGAACAGGCGGATCGCAATGAGGCTCTGATCTATTTCTCTGGTCATGCGGTGGTAGTGAAGGGGAACTTTGGCAAAAAGCGTGGCTATTTGGCGCTGTCGAATACGGGGCTAAAAACTAGCAATGGTGAAATTACGGGAATTGAGAATGGTATTGCTTTAGACGATCTGAGTGGGTTGATCGGTGAGGCGAAGTTGAGTAATTTGGTAGTGTTGCTGGATTGTTGTCATAGTGAGACTTTGCTGGAAGAGAGTCAGGGATTTTTGCAACGGGCGATCATTAGTCAGGCTTTTGCAGAATTGAAGCAGGATTATTTTTTGGTGTCGGCTTGTCGGAAGTTTGAAGAAGCCTATGCGATGAGAAGTGAGAGTTACAGTATTTTTACGGGGGCGATGTTGCGTGGATTGGCGAGAAATAGGGCGAACGAACGCGGAATAGTTTATGCAGCTACAATGTTTGACTATGTGTTTGATCAGTTGCGCGGTACGGGACAAGAGGCTGTGAGTTTCGGCTATGGTCGAGCGCTGCGAGTTGTTGATTATCGTTCAATGCCAATTGTTACTCCACAAAATGAAACGTACGAACAAGCGGGAAATAGTGCTTCTCAGTATAATTTTTATGGATCTGTGGGGCAGCTAGTCACTGGTAACCTTACTGTGCAGGGCGACAATATCGGTACACAAAACAATCACAAGCCAAAACCTTTACCCCAATCAAATAGCGCTTCAAATTTCAGACAGCAAATACGTCAGAAACAGATCGAATCTCTAAGTCAGGAGATCGAGATAATTCATCAGCAATGGGAATCAACACTTGATGAAGTACAGAGATTGAAACTTGAGCGTCAATTGGCGCAAAAACTAGCGAAACTGGAGGAAATTGAGAATGGCTAGTCTTCAAAAAGAAATCCTCAATCGACAAATTAGTGCTCTCCAAAAAGAGGCTGAGCCGCTCCAAGCACAATGGGAAACAACTCTTGATGAAGGTCAAAGAGTTAAACTTGAGCGTCAATTGCAGCAAAAACTCAAAAAAATCCAAGAAATAGAAAATCAGTTACAAAAAATTGAAAATAATGAGACATCCGTAATACATGAGAATAAATATGAAACTTGTCCCTATGTGGGATTGAATGCCTTTGATGAGTCAACGGCGCAATGGTTCTTTGGGAGAGAGACGGCTTTTAAGCGGTTGATGTCAAAAATTGAACAGAGTCCGTTTGTATTTGTGGTGGGGGTGTCGGGGAGTGGTAAGTCATCGCTGGTGAAGGCGAAATTAATTCCTGAGATGAAGCGGCGTGGTCATCGAATTTTGTTGATGAAGCCTTGGTCAAATCCAATTCAAAGGTTAAAGGATGTTTTTGCGGAGATATTGGAAGAGACTGGGACAGATGTTATTGAATTTGAGCAGCGCATTGATACTGAGGGATTGTTAGCGGCGATCGCGGATCTGCCAAAACCGATCCTGTTAGTGATCGATCAGTTTGAGGAAGTGTTTACGGTCTGCTCACAGATTGCTGAGCGGCGCAAATTTATCCAGATGTTGGTGGATGTGGCGCAAACGCAAACTGCGGATTTTGTGGTTGTGGCGACGATGAGAATTGATTTTTTGGCGGACTGTACCTATGCCAATCTGGATGCGATCGTGAATGAGCAGATGGTGGTGATTTCGGGGATGAGTGAGGATGAGCTAAGGGATGCCATTGCTAAGCCTGCGGAAACTCAGGGCTATCAACTCAGTGATGGTTTGTTGGATGCGATCTTGCAGGATATCGAGGCGGAGCCGAATTGTTTGCCGCTTTTGGAGTTTGCGTTGCAGGAGCTTTGGGAAAATAGAAATCGCCAGCAACGTCGCTTGAGCCTTGAGGGATATCGGCAAATGAAGCGACTGAAGGGGGCGCTCAATCGTCATGCAGATCATCTCTATGAGAAACTGTCGGCAAGTGGTCAGAAGTGGATACGGCGGATCTTTTTGAAGTTAGTGCGGACGGGGAATGATGCGAAGGATACGCGGCAACGGGAGCGGCGACAAGCGATCTTGGACTTGGCGGGGGATGATGGGAATGCGCGTAAGGAAATTGAGCGGATTTTGAAGTCCCTTGAGGGCAAGAGTGGGCGCTTGCTGGTGGCGAGTGAGGAAAATGGGGTGGCGATCGTGGATCTGGCGCATGAGGCGCTGATGGATGGTTGGCAAAGGTTTGCGGAATGGCGGTTAGAAGATCGGGATTTGCGGCGGCTGGGCGATCGGGTGAAGGATGCCTTTGATGAATGGGAGCGGGCGTTGGATAAGGATAAGTTTTTGTTGTCCGAAGGTGTCGTTGCTCAAATTGAGGAAGTGGAAATGGCGATTAATGATTACCTCACACTTGAACAACAGAAATTTGTGCAGCGAAATCGTTATAAATATAAACCTTGGCTCGATCCTGCAAATTTGCCTGAAATGGTGGATATTCCTAGTGGTACGTTCTGGATGGGTTCGCCTGAAGGGAAAGGGGAGAACGATGAGAAACCCTATCACCAAGTCACAGTCAAAGCCTTTTGGATGGGTAAATATCCCGTCACACAGGCGCAATGGCGGACGGTGGCGATGACTCCCAAGGTTGAGATTGATTTGAGCTTAAATCCTTCCTATCATCGTGGTGAGAATAAACCTGTGGAGCAGGTGAATTGGTACGAAGCTCAAGAGTTTTGTGCGCGGCTATCGAAACTAACGGGAGAGAACTATCGTTTGCCCAGTGAGGCGGAATGGGAATATGCCTGTCGTGCAGGGGCAAGTGAATATTCTGAATACTGCTTTGGGGATGATGCAAGCCAGTTAGATGACTATGGCTGGTATGGCAACAATAGCGGCGATCGCGCGATCGATACTGATCAGATTTGGAAAGATGTGAATCAAAATCCTAATCGATATATTGAACGAATAAGGCAAAATAACTGCGGTACACATCTTGTAGGACTGAAGCCAGCTAATGCTTGGGGACTTTACGATATGCATGGCAATGTTTGGGAATGGTGTGCCGATGATTGGCATGACGATTATGAGGGAGCGCCATTTGACTCACAAATTTGGACAAAAGGTATTAAGAATTATAAAGAGAGCGGCGAAACAAAAAAGCTGCTTCGCGGTGGTTCGTGGTACGCCTATGCTCAGAATTGTCGGTCTGCGTGTCGCCTCAACATCTTTGCGCGTGTTCGGAGCTACTTCCTCGGTTTTCGGGTTGTGTGCGTTTTGCGGTGAGGACTCCCTTCTTTGTTCTTTTGCCTCAGCCCTTTGAACTTCTTCGTATTTATCTGCCCTTCTTTGATTAATTCCTTCGCCGTTAGGCGATCAAATTTTTTTCAAAAATCCACCAATGAAAATTGGGGATTGTTCGGTCAAAAATTATTTGCGGTTTGCATAGAAGGGACGAGCACGGGGGCATCGCCCCTACGGGTGAAATCATAAAATTTATTTTCATTCCATTTTATTTACCATTTAAACCAAAAATGGGTAGGGGCGATGCCCCCGTGCTCGCCCCGTTTTCGCCGATCACGACCATTTTTTTATACGGTGATGGATTTGCAATGTGGGAAAAAATTGCGACCAATTTTGACTAATGATAATTATGCGATCGCGAAATCTATTAATGAAATTGGGGATTTTGCGGTCAAAAATTATTTGTGGTTCGCATAAAAGGGGCGAGCACGGGGGCATCGCCCCTACAGGTGAAATCATAAAATTTATTTCCATCCCATTCCATTTATCATTTAAAAATAAAAATGGGTAGGGGCGATGCCCCCGTGCTCGCCCCGTTGTCGCAGATCACGACAATTTTTTTATACGGAGATGAATTTGCAATGTGGGGAAAATTTGTGATCTATTTTGACCAATGATAATTATGCGATCGCGAAATCTATTAATGAAATTGGGGATTTTGCGGTCAAAAATTATTTGTGGTTCGCATAGAAGGGGCGAGCACGGGGGCATCGCCCCTACGGGTGCAATGATAAAATTTAATTCGCATTCCATTTACCATTGAAAAATAAAAATGGGTAGGGGCGATGCCCCCGTGCTCGCCCCGTTGTCGCAGATCACCAAAAATTCCCAAATGCGGAGAAAAATTGCGCCATGCCATACAATCTAGACATCCATCATCGTCGTTCCATTCGTCTCAAAGGATACGACTATTCACAGGCAGGCGCATATTTCATCACCATTTGCATCAACCATCGCCAACCTCTGTTAGGCGCGATCGCAGATGGCATCATGCACCCAAACCCTGCGGGAACAATGGTACAAACAATTTGGGAAGCAATGCCATTCCATTACCCAAACATAGAATTAGATGCCTTTGTGTTAATGCCCAATCACATACATGGCATTATTGTTCTGAACTCAGCACAAATAGAACCTGTGATGATATTAGGAGAAATTATTCATCGGTTCAAATCCTTCACAACCGCAAAATATCGTTATGGCGTTCAGCAGGAACAATGGCAACCATTTATCGGCAGACTATGGCAACGGAACTATTATGAACATATTATCCGCAGTCAAGAAAGCTGCGATCGCCTACGCCAATACATCGCCAACAATCCCCTATCATGGGAATCTGATCGCCTTCACCTCGCAAACCATGCTTAATCTAAAACAGATAAAATAAGGCAAGGATTCTTTGTCTACAAAGAAAGAATTTTATGTTTTAAGTTACACCCAAAATAATCACCTTTAATAAGTTTCTGGATTGATACCCAGATGGTTATAGTCGCTATAAACTATTTATCAATTTATCGACTAGTTGATAGCGAAGTAGCCCTAAAATTTGTAACTCTGCAAATCTAGGCATATAAAATACTGCTAATCTAACTAAACCTATCCCCAAGCATCATGCAACTACTTAGCCGCCGTAATATCCGCCTGTTTGCCATCATCTTTTTTATAACAGTGCTGATTTCTGGGCTGGGCTGGTTTGTATTTTTGCGCCCTGAAGTCACCAGTTTAAACAAACCTGCCCAGATCGCAGGATCGAGCCTCCAAAATATTACCCTTACCGAATTTGATGCGGATGGGAAACTGCTGTGGGAAATAACTTCTAAACAAGCAGACTATCGCCAAGATCGCAAAATTGCTGACGTGCAAGATGTAAAAGGGAAGTTTTATCGCAATGGCGAACCGCTAATGGAAGCAACGGGTGACAAGGGGACAATCGATCAAGTTTCTAAGGAGATTTCCCTAGAAGGCAATATTAAAGCGATCGCTGTGCAAGAAAAAATTGATATGGTCGCCGATCGCATGGTTTGGAAATCAGAGGAGGATTTACTAAAAGCTACAGGCAATATCAAGATTAACAAACCTGACGACAAAATCAAAATGACTGGCAAGGAACTCACCGCTAAGCCTAGTACCAATGTCTATAGTCTCGAAAAAAATGTCATTGTGACTGCCATTGAGCCACCGCTAGAGATGAAAAGTGAGAAGGTAACTTGGGATGCCAAGCGCGATCGCGTCTTTACTGAAGCGCCTATTTCCGTCATTCAAGTTAAGGACAAAATGCAACTATTGGCGAACAAGGGAGATTGGAATATTCAGAAGAAAGAAGTTACCTTTACGGGTGATATCAAAGCTAAAGATCCGAAATTAGATATCGATATTGAAGCAGCACAGGCAATTTGGAATCTAGAGAAGAAACTGGTCACTCTGCCTGTTGCTTTCAAAGGGTCTAGCAAAAGTCGTGGCATCGTCGTTAATGCCCAAAAGGGAGAAGCACAGCTACAGGAGGAACGCATTAAACTCACAGGACAGGTAGCCGCCAGTTTTAGCTCGACTCAAGGGGTTGTGAATGCCGATCAGGTGGAATGGATAATTCCTACGAAAACGATTACGGCGGATGGCAATATCAGCTATCGTCAAACCGAAAAAAATCTCAATGTTCAAGGCGATCGCGCTGTGGCAAATCTAGAACAGCAGACAGTGACAGTTACTGGGGCAAATGTGCTTTCGACATTAAATCCGTAAATTCAAAGTCTGAATTCACAAATAATCTAGATAATATTGAGTATTATGCTGGAATGCAGATTATAAACTATACTTATTGCAAGGCTATAGGTGGTATTGCCGTTTGTAGCCTTTCAAGCTATTAACTCGAGTTCCCATTAATTCAATAGAATTATAGTCAGGCTTTGTCAAATTAATATCATTAAATATTTAGTTGTAGGTGGGGCGGCTAAATATTTTTGATAATTTTTATAGAGGCTTAACATAGCAACGCTGAAGTGCTTTTGATTTGAGGGGAGCTTTTTCGTTGTTTGGAACATCGCCTATTAAGTTTGTTATTATCGCCATCTTGCTATACAGCAGCTAAGTCCATGTCTGATCACTTTAATGCTTTTCCTTGGTGCGAGAATATTTTATCCAAAATAGCGATCGCTGTACCAGCATCTATTTATAGTTTTGCTGAGCGGGTCGATGGATCTATAGCATTTACCTACATTAGCCCTTATGTCCAAGAAATACATGAGGTAACGGTAGAAGCGGTAATGGCAAATGCCAATCTGATTTTTGAACAGATTCACCCCGATGACTCAGCTAGCTATATCGCGGCAGTGGAAACTAGCAAGGTCAATCTACAACCATTCCGCCATGAATTTCGGATTATTACTCCCTCTGGCAAGCTGAAATGGATACAGGCAAACTCTCGTCCCGAAAGATTACCGAATCAGGCGACGGTTTGGTATGGAATGGCTTTGGATATAACTACTCAAAAAGAATCTGAATTGGCTCTAGCAAGGGTGAATGATGAGTTGCGAGAGCAATCGATAAAGCTAAAACAAGCTCAACAAGAAACGGAGAATGCTCAACAGGAATTGCTCAAATTAGGGGAAACTGCTCTGCAATTGACTGAAAATATTCCCGTCGGTACTTATGTGATGAAAGTGAAAACCGATGGCTCGCCACAATTTACCTTTATCAGCGATCGCTGGCTCAAAATGGCTGATTTGCGTCGCGAGGACGTAATTGCTGATCCCTATATAGCTTTTAGGTGTGTACATCCTGATGAATATGATGCATTTATAGCCTTAAATCTAGAAGTAATTGAAAAAGGATTACCTTTTTATTGGGAAGGGCGAGTCATTGTTAATGGCGAGATCCGATGGTACAGTGCCGAATCTAATCCTCGTGTATTGTCGGATGGCAGCTATGCTTGGGAAGGTGTGATGATCGATATTAGCGATCGCATTAAAACGGAGCAACGCCTAATTCAAATCAACAATGAGCTAGAGCAACAGATTTCTCTACGAACGATAGAACTAAAGGAACGGGAAGCAAATTATCTAGCACTTAGGGAAAGTGAAGAGAAGTTCCATCTGTCGTTTGACAATGCCAATATCGGTATGTGTCTAGTCGATCTGCAAGGAAATCTCTTACAGGTCAATCCGACAATGTGCCAAATATTTGGCTATAGTCAAGATGAGCTAATTGGGATGAACGTTGCGACACTAGCACTTCCCGAAGATGATCAGGTTAGTTCAAAATTTATTCAAGGTGCGGTTAATGAACACAGAGATAGCAATGTATTTGAAAAACGCTATCGTCATCGACAGGGACATATAATTTATGGTGAGATATCATCATCACTGGTGCGAGATGCGAATGGAAATCCCCTATATTTCATTTCCCATGTGCAGGATATTACCGATCGCAAAATGCATGAACGTGAACTTCAGAAAGCCCATGATGTGATCGCCCAAAGCAATATTGAGCTAGAAGAACGGGTTTCTCAAAGGACAGCAGATCTACAGGCAAAGGAAACTGCTCTCAGGAAGAGTGAGCGGATATTCCGTAGTTATTTTGAACAATCGCTTATCGGTATGGCAATGACCTCTCCGAGTAAGGGATGGCTCAATGTTAATGACAAACTCTGTGAAATCTTAGGATATTCCTTTGCGGAACTACAGGAATTAACTTGGGATGAAATGACTTATCTCGATGATTTAGCCATGGACTTAGAGCAGTTTAATCGAGTATTAAATGGTGAAAGTGAAGGCTATGAAATTGATAAACGCTTTATTCATAAAAACGGACAAATCATTTATACCAGTCTTTCTGTTCAAGTCCATCGTAAATCTGATGGGCTTGTAGATTTTTTTGTAGTGTTGCTTCAAGATATTAGCGATCGCAAAAAAACAGAATTCGCTTTGCAAGAAAGCCAAGACTTTCTCCAAAAAGTTATTGATGCTTCACCGCACATTATCTATATTTACGACATCCAAGAGCAGCGTAATATTTATGTAAACCGAGAGATTGAAACGATTTTGGGCTATACCTCAGCCGAAGTTCAGGCAATGGGTTCAGCATTCTTTGCTACGTTAATGCATCCCGATGATCTGCAAAATATTCCTGCGGAGTATGAGCGCTTACGAAAGGCAGTAGATGGCGAAATCTATGATTACGAATACCGCATGAGGAATGTCCAAGGTGAATGGCGTTGGCTGCATAGTCGTCATTCCGTATTTAGTCGAGATGCCGCAGGAAACGTTAAATACAACATTGGCTCAGCTCAAGATATTACTGAACGCAAACTGGCTGAGCAAGAAAATCAACGACTCAAGGAGCGGTTAGAATTTATTCTATCCTCCAATCCTGCGGTCATTTTTACCTGTACTGCTGATAGCAAAAATACGGTCACTTTCATTAGTGATAATGTCCAAGCTGTGATGGGTTATAGTGCTGCCGAGATTCTCACAAATCCCAACTTTTGGTCTGAGCATCTCCATCCTGAAGATATTGCTCACGCAATAGATGGAATCTGCAAACTATTTGAACGGGGATACCACATTAGTGAATATCGTTCTTTGCATCGAGATGGCGATTATCGCTGGCTCAGGAATGAAATGCGGATAGTGCGCGATGCTCAAGGTAATCCCTTAGAAATTGTTGGTTTCTTTACCGATATTGGCGATCGCAAAAAAGCTGAAGAGAAACTTCAACAAATCTATGAAAAGCTGCTTCAGGCAACTCGCCTCAAGGATGAGTTTTTGGCATCCATGAGTCATGAACTCCGCACCCCTCTTAATGCCATTCTTGGGATGACTGAAAGTCTTCAAGAGGAGATCTATGGTTCAATCAATGAGCGACAGACGAAAGCACTCCAAACCGTTGAACGTAGTAGTATGCATTTACTCGAATTAATTAACGACATTCTGGATGTTGCTAAAATAGAAGCAGGACAAATGAAATTGGATCTAACTGCTATTTCTATTCCTTCTCTTTGTGAAGCAAGTCTTGGCTTTGTGCGTCAGCAAGCGCTCAAAAAAAATATTCAAATCCACACTATTCTATCGCTGCAACTGCCGCAGATCCACTTGGATGAACGCCGCATTAGGCAAGCCCTAATCAATCTCCTCAATAATGCCGTTAAGTTTACCCTCGAAGGTGGGCAAGTGACCCTAGAGGTAATTTATCCTGCGCCTACAGCTAACTTAGATAGTACTTATCTCAGATTAGCAGTACGAGATACAGGAATTGGTATACCTCCTGAATCGATCTCGCAGTTATTTCAGCATTTTATCCAGATTGATAGTGCTTTAAATCGGAAGTATGAAGGAACGGGGCTAGGATTGGCACTGGTGAAACAAATTGTGGAATTACATGGCGGCGAAGTTGGGGTTACTAGTGAGGTAGGAGTTGGCAGTTGTTTTTATATTGATTTACCTTGCCAGCATTTAAGTAGCTCAACTTAATTAAAACCCAAAACTAGAGTTTGCTTCGTCCGCCTAGCGGGCGGAACAAACTTCTCGATTTTTAGTTTACTGAGATCTTGCACCAGTTCGGCAGAACTACAATCCATTACCGATCGCAAAGAAAGCAGACCAGTAACTCGGATGACTAAACTTTTCTGATTTAATCAGAGCAACTTGCGCCCTATGCAAAGCCTCAATCGGTGTAACATCACCTTTTTGCAGTTCCCGATAAAAAGCCGTCATCAAAGCCTGAGTCCCCTCATCACTGACAGACCAGAGAGAAGCGATCGCCTGTTTTGCGCCGACTTTCTGCACTTGATAACCAAAGCCTAAGATTTCTACCCCAGAGCCAAGAGTACTTAAACCAGTTTGACAAGCACTAAGTACGATTAAATTCACATTGGGAATTTGCCAGTCAGTAAGTTCGCTCAATCGGATCTTGTCCCCATTACCAAAGATGATGAAGGAGTTATCAGGCGCACCTGTATTAAATTCAGCATGGGTAGCAAAATGGAGAATATTATAGTTTTTAAATTTGGCTTCGGTGGTGGCGCGGCTAAAGTCATTTTCAAATAGAGCAAAAGAATTTGGGAATAAATTCGATATTCCCTTAACTTCGGTAATGCTAGCAGGTAGGGCAATTTGTCCAAATTTACGCTCTCCTGCTTTACCACCAAAGGCTCCTGCGAGGATGCTTGGTTCTGTTTTCGGCTGAGGACTAAAATCACTGAGGCTATAGGCAATGAGATTACTAATGCGATATTTCTCGGCTAGCCATTGTTTGCCATCATTGAGCGCAGCAAGAGGAACATAACGCAGGATACCATCAGGAGCATAGAGAATCGTAGTAGTTTTGGCATTGATTAGTTCGGTTTCGATGGGTTTAATCAGGAGCCTATAGAGTTGCTGCGAAGGTTCTCGAAAGTCTTCAAAGCCGCTATCCTGTAAACCTGCTCGAAATTCGGTGATTAATTTTTCTAGATCATCTTTTTTGATATTGACAGTGCGATGAATGGGTAAGGTGTTGGGAGCAAAGAGAATGATTTCTAGTCTGTCGTTGAGGATTAAGGGATAGATCAGCACATTTCCCTGCGGGATTTGGTTGAGATAGTCGGGGACTTTGTTAATTTCGGATTTGGGAAGTTGTTGGATTTGGTTGGCAAGTTGGTTATTGATGTCTTTGCTATTGTCAGAGCTAATGTTTAAGAGCTTATCGCTAAGAGCTTTTTCTGGTGCTAATAGTCTGACTCCCTGCGCTGATCTGTCACTCCCTTTAATATTTTTGAGATAGTCCTCAAGTTCTTGGACTTTGAGCAGATCGAGGATTTGTAGGGCTTCCATGACGCGATCTTGTTTAATCAGGATATCAGCGAGGTCACGATAGCTGAATGCAATGCTAGTAATAAAGGATTGCTGTTCTTCTTTTTTCAATCCTTTGATGTCTTTGCGAATGGCTTCAAAGGTGTTGATAGCCTGTTTGTAAAAAACGATGGAAATATCGGTTTGGTTGAGTTGATTAAGGGCTGCACCCAGATTATTGAGAGACCATGCTTCACCATTGCGATCGCCGATTTGCTTAAAGATCGCTAAGGATTGCTGCAAGAAATCAATAGCTTTCTGATACTGTCCGAGACTGTCGTATGCGTTACCTAGATTATTCAGTGATGTTGCTTCACCATTGCGATCGCCGATTTGTTTTTTGATCGCTAAGGATTGCTGCAAGAAATCAATAGCTTTCTGATACTGTCCGAGATTGTCGTATGCGTTACCTAGATTATTCAGTGACGTTGCTTCACCTTGGCGATCACCGATTTGCTTAAAGATTACTAAGGTTTGCTGATAGTATTCAATCGCTTTTTGGTACTGTCCGAGATTGCTATATGCAACGCCTAGATTGCTTAGCGAAGTAGCTTCACCATTGCGCTTATTAAGTTTCCTAGAAATGTTAAGGGATTGTTGATAGTATTCAATTGCTTTTTGATACTGTCCTAGATTATAGTATGCAACCCCCAAATTACTGAGAGGTGATACTTCACCATCAAGATCGCCAATTTGTTGTGTGATCGCTAATGCTTGTTGATAGTAGTTGATCGCTATCTGAATCTGCCCAAGATCTCTATATACAGCACCCAAATTATTTAAAGATTGTGCTTCACCCTTGCGATTGCCGAGTTCCCGTCTGATTTTTAAAGATTGCTGAAAAAGATCAATCGCTTTTTGATATTGCGAAAAACTATAATAACTGAATCCTAGATTGTTGATTAAAAGTGCTTCACCCTTGCGATCGCCAATTTCCTGTCTAATTTTTAAAGATTGCTGATAAAAATCAATTCCTTTCTGGTATTGTGCCAAGCTGTTGTATGCATCACCTAAACTCAAAAGTGACTCCGCTTCACCCTTGCGATCGCCAATTTCTTTTTGAAGGATAAGAGATTGCTGATAATGCTCAATTACCTTCTGATACTGTTCTAAATTTTCATATGTATCACCCAAACTCAGAAGTAACTTTATTTCACCTTTGCGATCACCGATTTGTCTTTGGATAGCGAGAGACTGTTGATAATATTCAATTGCTTTCTGATACTGTCCAAAGTTTTTATATGCAAGACCAAGACGGCTTAAAGATGCTGCTTCGCTCTTGCGATCGCCGATTTGCTTATAGATTACCAAGGACTGCTGATAGTAGTCGATTGCTTTCTGATACTGTTCTAAATTTTTGTAGGCATCACCCAAGCTAAAGAGCAAATCAACTTCACCTTTGCGATCGCCAATTTGCTTTTGGATCGCTAAGGATTGCTGATAGAAATCAATCGCTTTCTGGTACTGTCCGAGACTATCGTATGCACCCCCCAGATTGTTGAGTGACGTTGCTTCACCATCGCGATCACCAATTTGCTTTTGGATTGCTAAGGATTGCTGGTGGTAATCAATTGCCTTCTGGTACTGCCCAAGACTCTTGTTAACAAGACCTAAACCAAGCAGCGCAATTGCTTCACCCGTGTGATGTTTAATCTCGCGATAGATTCCTAGAGCCGAATCCAATACTTGAATTGCTTCTTGATAACGACTAGCTTGATATAACTTAACTCCTTGCTCTAAAAGCCTCTCTGCTTCTGCTTTGCGATTTTGAACCGTTTGCGCCTTTACGCCTTCGGCGATGATTATAGACGGCACACCCGCCAACAGAGCCGCGATCATCCCAAAACCAGCTAAACGATTCATCATTAAAAGCCTCAAACTGACATCAAAATTTGCAATTTGCAATTATTTACCACAAAGCTTAAAGCTACCTCTCCAAAAACAAATAGCCGTTGCAAAAAACTTAACCAAAAATTTTATGCATTCAGATTTTCATCTTTTGCTATGAATTTACTAATTGCCTCTACAAACAAAAAAAGTTACTAAACTTAGCAAATTACTGTATGAAAATTACAAGCGATTATATATGACGAGTTTTATAGGCGAAAGCCTTGCAATATAAAGCGATTAGACTTCCATATTAGCTACTATTTCTATCTTTTCCTGATTCCTATAGACGATACTTCTCATTAATAGTGCTGTGTGACAACAAGCATGATGCAACGTTTATAGAACTGGCATAAGATCGAAACAGATGCATAATCAAATACTTCGCGATCGCGAATGTTGATTATGCTCCTTCTTACAAAATGTTGGTGATAGACCTATGAGCACTGTAATTAATCCACAAGAGTTAACAGGACTCTCAGAACAGGAAGTTTGCCAACGCCTTCAAGTTGAGGGATATAATGAATTGCCAGCTAGTGATCGCCGCAATATTTGGGGAATCATTTGGGAAATCGCTAGCGAACCAATTTTCTTACTATTACTTGGTTGTGGCGGGATTTATCTATTTCTCGGTGATGCTCAGGAAGCATTGATATTGCTAGGTTTTGTCTTCTTTATTGTGGGAATTAATCTCTATCAAGAACAAAAAACAGAGAAATCCCTTGAAGCTTTACGAGACCTATCTAGTCCTCGCGCCCTTGTCATTCGCGATGGCGAGCGCAAGCGGATCGCAGGTCGAGAAGTGGTGCGTGGAGATTTGATCGTTCTTGCGGAAGGCGATCGCATTCCTGCGGATGGTGTATTGCTATGGTCAACGCACCTCACCGTCGATGAATCGCTCTTAACAGGGGAATCTCTGCCTGTGCGAAAAGTTGCAATGGATGACAGTTTGCCGCTACCAGTCAATCGGTCTGGTGGTGACGATTTGCCCTATGTCTATTCGGGAACTCTGGCTGTGCAGGGACAGGCGATCGTTGAAGTCCAAGCCACTGGCTCAAAAACGGAAATGGGCAAAATCGGTAAGGCTCTACAAACGATTGAACAGGAAGATTCTAAACTGCAACAGGAAACGCGGCGGATTGTTAAACAACTGACGATTATTGCGATCGCTATTTGTATCATTGCCGTAGTGATTTATGGAATTACTCGCGGCGATTGGTTGCATGGCGTATTAGCTGGCTTAGCGCTGGGGATGGCGATTTTGCCCAATGAAATTCCTGTAGTTCTTGCCATCTTTTTAGCATTAGGTGCATGGCGATTTTCGTTGCAAAATGTATTAACAAGGCGCATTCCTGTTGTAGAAACCCTTGGCTCGGCTACGGTGCTTTGTGTGGACAAAACAGGGACGCTCACCCTCAATCAAATGACAGTGCAGCAATTATTTGTTTATCAAGAAGGTTCGCAAAATCCTGCTTTTTACGATCTCACTTTGCATGAGCGTGAAGCCTTGCCAGAGGATTTCCATCGCTTAATTGAATATGGCATTCTCGCCAGTCGTAAAGATCCTTTTGACCCGATGGAAAAGGCTCTGAAATTGGTTGGTTCTCAGCTACTAGTAGGTACAGAACATCTCCATGATGATTGGAATACTTTACGTGAATATCCCTTGTCAGGAGAGTTACGTGCCATGTCCTGTGTTTGGGAACCCATCGCAGGTGGTGCAAAGGAAATCGCCGCGAAAGGTGCACCAGAAGCGATCGCTGATCTTTGCCATTTTAGTCCTGAGATGCTCACGGATTTGGAGCTACAGGCAAATATCATGGCGGCGGCTGGGTTACGGGTACTTGGTGTTGCCAAGGGCTACCTTTCTCCTAATAGTCCAAGGCATCGACCACCTACGGATGGTTCCCTACCTTTGCGCCAACATGATTTTGATTTTGAATTTATTGGTTTAGTTGGCTTAACCGATCCCGTTCGTCCTACGGTTGCCCCTGCGATCGCTGAATGTTATCAGGCAGGAATTCGCGTCGTGATGATTACGGGTGACTACCCCTCAACGGCGCAAAATATCGCTAAACAAATTGGGCTAACCAGTGGGGAAGTGATCACGGGCGCAGAACTCGAACAAATGACTGCAGAACAACTGCGATCGCGGATTCGGAGTACGAATATTTTTGCTCGTGTTGTGCCTGAACAAAAGCTCTTAATTGTGAATGCCCTGAAGCAAAGCGGTGAAATCGTCGCGATGACAGGCGATGGTGTCAATGATGCCCCTGCCCTTAAGGCGGCTCACATTGGGATTGCGATGGGCGGTAGAGGTACAGATGTGGCGAGAGAATCCGCAGATTTAGTTTTACTGAATGATGACTTCACCTCGATTGTGGAATCAGTCAAGTTAGGTCGCCGCATTTTCGATAATCTTAAAAAAGGTATGGCTTATACCCTCGCGGTTCATGTGCCGATCGCAGGGATATCCTTAGTTCCTATTTTTATGCAATGGTCGTTAGTACTTTTGCCGATTCATATTGCCTTCCTGCATCTAATCATCGATCCCGCCTGCACGATCGCCTTTGAAGCCGAAGCAGCCGAAGCCAATGTGATGCAGCGTCCACCCCGCAATCCGAAGGAACCACTCTTTGATCGGCGCACATTATGGTTATCTCTATTTCAAGGATTGAGCGTCTTAGTAGTGTTGGTAATTGTCTATGCGATCGCCAATTATCACGGCAAATTTGCCCCTGATGTTGTCTTATGTAGTGCAGGAGCCTGTGGTGCAAGAGGCTTGGTCTTTACCACCTTGATTGTGTCTAACCTTGCGATGATTCTCACCAATCGCTCATGGACAAGAACGATTCTCAGTACGATGAAAGTTCCTAATGCTTCAATCTGGTGGATTATTAGTGGCGCGATCGTATTTCTGGGATTAATCCTATACGTTCCTTTTTTAAGGCAACTCTTCCAGTTTTCCTATCTGCAATTTGAAGATTTAGCGATCGCCCTCCTATCAGGTATCGCCAGCGTCATTTGGTTTGAGTTCCTCAAATGGAGAAACTCATAAACAAAGATAGGCGACGCTTCGCGCCGCCTATCTTTAATTTTCTAGTGCGTTACAACGTACCGCTTTTGCTAAAAAATTAAGCTAATACTCAGCCCTGAGCCAACGACAAAATGTAAAGCCACTGCGATAAATCGACAATTTAGTAATAGATCGGCTTGATCATGATTCTCGCCAATGAAGGTACATAAATTCCAAGCGATCGGTAAGCTGACTAACACGATCGCTGTCCAGATGGGGAAAAAGTTGCAAATGATCGCCGCGATCGTAATTGCATAAATCACCCCACAGAGCCAAGGTAAAAGCTGAGCCGATCGCTTCGTTCCTAGTCTTACCACAGGAGATTTTTTGCCTGCCGCTAGATCATCGGCAACTTGATTGAAATGGGAGCAGAACAAAATCAAACTGGTGATAATCCCGACAATGATCGCAGCAGCAAGGGAACCAACTGACCAAGACTTAGCTTGACTGTAATAGGCTGCCGAAACACCCAAAGGCCCAAAGGCAAAAAAGCATAAAATTTCGCCTAAGCCTTGGTAGCCCAAGCGAAAGGGGGGGCCTTGGTAGATATAGCCCAGAAAACAACAAATGGCGATCGCGCTGACCACAAATAAATCCTGCTGTAGCCATGAAATCGCCAATACGCCACTAATTCCCGCAAGTAAGCAAATATTGGCGATCGCAAAAATTACATTTTTCTTGCCCGTGAGATTGACCACCGAATGCGCCTTATTGACATCAATCCCCGTCTCCGCGTCAAATACGTCATTACAGAGATTTTCCCAGACCAAAATCAAAATGGCGGAAACCAAAAAGGTCAAAAAAATACTCCAGTTAATTGCCCCAGTATCGCGATAGGCGATCGCTGTACCCGTGGCGATCGGCACGATCGCTACGCTATACATTGGTAATTTAATCGCCGCCATCCATAGCTTGCGAGATGTCTTGGGAGATAGCTCAGGGGAATCAACGAGACTTTTTACCATAATGGCTAAAAATGACTAAAAGACTGTAAATCTAATTTCTGTAGTTTACAGTGGTTTGCACCCTCAATATATATGCCGTTGATGATAGAGGTGCGAAGCAGCTCTATCATCAGATGTCGTCAGGGTTAATCCCCATTGACCTGAGATAATTTTCTAACTTTTCCTTAGCTTGACGCTCTTGCTCATTAGCTTGGCGTTCCTGCTCATTTGCTTCCCACATTGCCAAAATTGTTGATTCCGCTGCCGCGATCTTCTCGCGATCAGTTAAATATCTTTGTCCTGTTTCGTCATACCAAAATAACCATTCCCGTTCCCAGTTGGCATGATCAGCGTGTTCATAACCGATCGCCAAACCAATCTCAGGCAGCCATACAGGATTACCTGTTAATAGCTGATATTTTTGATTGACCAGTTGATAAACCTCTAAAGGTTGGCGTTGCTTATATCTTGATTGCTTTCCCGCTAAGGGATTGTAAATCACATAGTAAAGCACCCCAATACTTTGATAGTCCTCTAGCTTTTTCTCATATTCGCCATTGTATTTTTCAGAGACAACTTCTAGTACCAATTTTGGTAAGACATATTGTTCTTGCCATACTAAATAACTCAGACGACCGCGATCGCCTGTATTTCGAGGTACACCCATTGCCAAAAAGCCGTCAGGGACAATCTGCGGTTTATTGGGGTCGTAATACACCGCCATATCCACACCGAAGAACCAATCTTGGCGATCGCCCCAAATACTGAGCAGAATATTTAATAAAAGATTGGGAATATGATTTTGAAGCTCGTTATCCACGGGGGTATCGTCACTGTGAGGCAGTTCTTCGGCAGTTGGCAAACGCTGACCAGAAATAATGACCATAGTTGTATCTCCACATGAGATTACTAAACATCATACTCCCTTGCCAGTGAAGGATTAGCCGTTGCGGCACAACGGGAAGGGAGTAGCTATAAAAGTTTTGCTTAGAGAGGAATAGTAGTGCGAAGCACTACTATTCCTCTCTTTAGATTTGCCCCAGTTTAGACAAAAAATTAGTAAATTATTAAGCTTTGCAAAGTAAGATGGATTTAAGTAATCAAAAAAATTAAACGTACAGGTACTAGAGCAATATGCGCGTGGCGATCGCTGGAGGAGGGTTAGCAGGATTATCCTGTGCCAAGTATTTGGTGGATTTAGGACATCAGCCGATTTTGCTAGAGCGCAGTAACGTTCTTGGCGGCTTAGTAGCAGCATGGAAGGATGCCGATGGCGACTGGATCGAAACGGGGCTACATAACTTTTTTGGGGCTTATCCCAATATGTTGCAACTGATGGGTGAGCTAAATATCCTCGATCGCCTGCAATGGAAACGCCATGCTTTAATTTTTAATCAACCTGAAAAGCCGGGGGTACTGTCATGGTTTGATGTACCCGACATCCCCTCACCCTTTAATATCATTGTCTCGATTCTTCGCAACAACGATATGCTCACTTGGGAGCAGAAAATAAGGTTTGCGATCGGGCTAATTCCTGCAATTATTCGTGGCGATGACTACGTTGTCTCGATGGACAAATATACCTTTGAGGAATGGCTAGAAATGCGCGGCATCGGTAAGGACATTACTACTGATATTTTTATTGCCGTTTGCAAATCCCTCAAATTTATCGATCCCGATGTGATTTCGGCAACGATTCCCCTCCGCGCTCTCAACAAGTTTTTGCAACAAAAGGACGGCTCGAAAATTGCCTATCTCGATGGCGCACCCCCTGAACGTCTCTGCCAGCCCATCGTTGATTATGTCGTGGCAAAAGGCGGCGAAGTTCATACAGGCGTAGCTCTCAAGGAAATCGTCACTGATGCCGAAGGTAATGTAGAAAAATTAATCGTCCAAGGCACAGATGGTTCACCCAGTCGCGAAATCCTTGCCGATGCTTACGTTTCCGCAATGTCAGTAGACGCATTTAAGAACTATATTCCTGATCCTTGGCAAGGCTTGCCCTATTTTAAACAGCTAGACAATCTTGAAGGCGTACCCGTAATCAGCGTGCAGATCTGGTTCGATCGCAAGCTTACCGATATTGATCACACCCTATTTTCGCGATCGCCCCTGCTAAGTGTTTACTCCGACATGAGTAACTCCTGCAAGGAATATGCCGACCCTGACAAATCGATGCTAGAGCTAGTATTTGCCCCTGCTGCCGATTGGATTGATCGCCCCAATAGTGAAATCGTCGAAGCAACCCTAAACGAGCTTGCCAAACTATTTCCGCAGCATCTCCCCAGTCCCGCCAAAGTCTTAAAGTCCCATGTTGTCAAGACTCCGCGATCGATTTATACAGCAACCCCCGGACGCGAGCAATTCCGTCCTAGTCAAGCCACACCGATCGCTAATTTCTTTTTGTCAGGTAGCTATACAGCACAGCCCTTTTTTGGGAGTATGGAAGGGGCGGTACTTTCTGGTAAGCTAACAGCACAGGAAATCCATAAAGCAAGTCAAAGCTCAAATCAAAAAGCAAGTCAATCTTCTGGAAGTAAAGTCCTTGGTCGAACCTCTAACCAAAACCAGTCAAATCCATCTGTCGTCAGTGCCTAAGCCGATGGGAATGCGTCAGCCAGTCAGTCTGGAGGAAGCCTACGAGATTTGTCGTTGCATCACGGCAAAGTACGCCAAGACCTTTTATCTTGGCACAATGCTGATGTCCGAAGCAAAACGGCGAGCAGTTTGGGCTATATATGCTTGGTGTCGCCGTACCGACGAGCTTGTAGATGGTATGCAAGCAGAAACCACCGATGCGGAAACGCTCTTTAACTGGGAGAAACAGTTGGAGGCGACATTTCGTGGTGATCCGATCCATGCATCGGATATCGCTTTAGCGGACACTGTCAAGCAGTACCCCATGCCCATCCAGCCCTTCAAAGACATGATCTCTGGAATGCGGATGGATCTGAAATATGATCGCTACCAAACCTTCGACGATCTGCATTTGTACTGCTATCGTGTCGCAGGTACAGTGGGCTTGATGTCTGCTGCAATCATGGGCTTTGAGACCAAAGATCCCTCGGTAATTGCGACGGCGACTGAGGCGGCGATCGCTTTAGGTATTGCCATGCAGTTAACTAATATTTTGCGAGATATTGGTGAAGATGCTCAGAGAGGACGCATTTATTTACCCCTTGAGGATTTGCACTATTTCGACTATACCGAAAAAGATTTATTAAATGGTGTCGTCGATGATCGGTGGGTCGAGTTAATGCGTTTCCAAATCCAAAGAGCGCGTGAATTTTATCAACATGCTGAGGATGGTATTTCGGCACTCTGTCGCGATGCTCGATGGCCAGTATGGTCGTCCTTAATTTTGTATCGCAATATTTTAAAAGCGATCGAAAAAAATCACTACGAAGTCTTTAAGCAGCGTGCTTTTGTCCCAAACTCTGGCAAAGTGTTGGCTTTACCTTGGGCATGGCTCAAAGCTCAGACATCTTAAGCAAATAAGAATTAAAAAAGGATTCACTGAGTGAATCCTTTTTTAATTCTTATTTGCCTGAGTATCACTAACAAGGATCAAATCTTCGATATTACGGATCATCGTATTGCAGATATTGTCCAAGGGCAAATCATTAGCATCATGTCCAAAGGGATCTTCTATTTGAATGCCAATCTCTTCAATACCTAAGAGCGTAAAACTAATCAAAGCAACAATTGGGGCTGTCATCCATTCCAGTTGATTAACCATTTGAAATGGTAGTGACAGACAATAAATCATGAGTAACTGCTTAAGGTGGATAGAATAGGCTAGGGGCATTGGGGTTCTGAGAATGCGCTCACAAATGCCCACAACATCAGTCATTTGATGCAATAGGTTAATCATATCGCCTAGCTGATAGCGATCGAGTTTGCCCTGATGAGTTTGTTCTTGCAAATAGCTACTAATCCAAAAGGCAATTTCGAGTGGTGGATGATTCATCGTTTTTAGACGATCAAATTGGGCAGCAGAGAGATTAGCTGCTAGCTCTGCATTAATTGCCTCCGATCGCAAATGTAGTTTTAAGGCGATCGCAAAGGCTGGCAATAGCTTAACTGCGGTGATTTTGGCTTGGCGATCGTGAGGTTCCTGTTCTGAAATTGCGACTAATATTTGTCGGGTTAGATTCCGTACCGTATTTACCAACAGTCCCCATGCTTTACGACCTTCCCAAAATCTTTCATAGGCTGTATTAGTACGGAATACTAACAATAAGCCCAACACAATATTCGGAATGATGCTACCTAAAATCGGAAGGGAAACTTGAATCTTAAATAGATGGAGAATGTAAATTAGACCGCCAAACAATCCACATAATAGAGAGCGGGGCAATACTTCTGGAACAACTGAGCCTCTCCATCGTAGTGCAATGTGAAACCAACTATCTTTTTTCATGCACTTCCATATCTCTAAAAGTTTTTGGCACTTGCCCTTGCTAATAAAACACCAGCTTGGATAGCAATCATACTAACGATCGCACTACCACCTAAATAAATTAATAACATTGTGATATTCCTCTGTTCGAGAAAACCTCTAGCTTCTAATCCATAGGATGAGAAAGTAGTATATGCGCCACAGAAGCCAGTGGTTGTCATGAGGCGTAATTCTGGTGAGATGTTGCGAATATGCTCAGTTGCTAATGTCAGAATATAGGCAATGAGCAAACAACCCGTTACATTGATCAAGAAAGTCCCGTAAAATCCAAAATCCTTACCCCATATTACCTTAGCCAATTCCGTTCCATAAAAACGACTCAAGGCTCCAAATACTGCACCGATCGCGATCGCTATGGCATAACGTCCCTTCAACCAATCCATTAACCTTGTACCTCAATTTATTTTATATAAACTTAGCGATCGCTGCCCCTAAAACCACTGCCCCTAAACCGAATATCACGCTTCCTAACCAATAGAAAACTGTTGCCACGATTTGTTTACTCCGCAATAAAGTGAGTGTATCAAAACCATAGGTTGAGAAGGTAGTATAGGAACCTAAAAATCCAATTCTAATTAATAAATCTAATTCCGCAGGATAACCAGTAATTCCTTTAGAAATGGTGAAAAAGAATCCTATAGCTAAGCATCCAGTTAAGTTAATGGCGAAGGTAGCATAGGGAAATTTCGTACCAAATTTGGCTTTTGTCCATTCTGTAATGTAAAAACGCGACAGTGCTCCAGCAACTGCCCCTAATGCAATCATAAGAACATTCATAATGTCAGACATATTGGCATTATAGCGTTTTCTATCCTAGTCAAGAGAGTTGCGGCGCAAAGCGCCGCAACTCTCTTCTGCACAAAAAAACTGGGAGGTGCTTTGCACCTCCCAGTTTTTTTGATTTTTAGGGTTGATTTATCAATTAAACCTAAGCTGTTTCTTTAGATTTTAGATCTGAGGAACAAAACGTTCTTTTACAGGAACGGTAGTGTACTCAGAGATGATGCGACGAAACTCATCGCCATCTAGCGTTTCTGCTTCAATGAGAAGATCGACAACGCGATCGATCGCTGTGCGGTTTTCATACACAATTTGCAGCGCTGTTTGATAGCATTTCTGCACGATTTCACGAACTTGTTGATCGATCTTTGCTGAAATATCTTCAGAATATTGGGATCCGCCACCCATGCTACGTCCGAGGAATACTTCAGAGCTTTGACCTTCGAGGGCAAGTTGACCGATATTGGACATACCAAAGCGAGTCACCATCTGACGCGCCATGCCACTGACCTGTTGTAAGTCACCACCTGCGCCAGTAGTCACTTCCGCAGAACCAAATACAGCTTCTTCCGCAGCACGTCCACCGAGGGCAGCCGTGATGCGAGCAAGGATTTGACCACGAGAGATCAGGGTTTGTTCTTCATCGGGAGTAAACCATGTCAAACCAGCCGCCTGTCCTCTAGGAATGAGAGTCACTTTCTGCACAGGATCATGCTCCTTCATCAAAGTACCGACGATCGCGTGACCAACTTCGTGATAAGCAATCAAACGCTTATTACGGCTATCAACGAGGGCTTTGCCTTCTAGACCCGCAATGATGCGATCTACAGCGTCATCAATTTCTGCCATCGTCATCGCATCCTTACGACGACGAGCGGTGAGAATTGCGGCTTCATTAAGTAAGTTCGCAAGGTCAGCACCCGCAAACCCGGGGGTACGACGGGCGATCGCTTCTAGGGAAACTTCAGGGCTAATTTTTTTGTCGCGAGCATGAACATTCAATACTTGCAAACGACCCTTGATATCAGGTGGATCGACATTGATTTGGCGATCAAAACGACCGGGACGCAACAGGGCGGAGTCAAGGACATCAGCACGGTTAGTTGCGGCAATAACGATCACACCAGAGTTACCTTCAAAACCATCCATTTCCGTGAGGATTTGGTTGAGGGTTTGTTCGCGTTCGTCATTACCGCCACCGATACCAGCGCCACGTTGACGACCTACCGCATCAATTTCATCGATAAAGATGATGCAAGGTGCGTTTTCTTTCGCCTTCTTGAACAAGTCACGGACACGGGATGCGCCAACACCGACGAACATTTCCACGAACTCAGAACCAGACACGGAGAAGAAAGGTACGCCAGCTTCACCAGCGATCGCCTTGGCAAGCAAGGTCTTACCAGTTCCGGGAGGTCCAATTAACAAAACACCCTTAGGAATCTTTGCGCCAACGGCGGTAAAGCGTTCAGGCTTTTTCAAGAAAGTGACAACTTCTTGTAGTTCTTCCTTAGCTTCTTCGATACCAGCGACATCATCAAACATTACACCTGTCTTGGCATCCATCGCAAAACGCGCCTTAGACTTACCAAAGTCCATAGCTTGTCCGGGACCGCCCATTTGATTGGAACGACGGAATAGGAAAAATAAACCTGCGATTAAAGCAACGGGGAAAACTAAATTGCTAAGAACACTCCAGATCGCGCCATTGTTGCTAGGTGGATAAATTGCTAAGTCCACACCACCTTCATTGAGTTTGTCCATCAACTCTGGGGCATATAGTGGCAAGTCAACTCTAGCGCGTTGCTCTTTGCCCTCAATTTGGGGATCGCTTGCTACGATTACCGCCGTGCGACCACCATCAAAAATATCGACCTTGCGTACTCGATGTTCATCAAGATACTCAAGAAATCTTCCGTAGGCGATGCGGGTATTTGCTGCATTCACCGTTGGACGACTAGGGGCAGGACGAGCAACTAATGTCTGCCAGCCAAAAAAGCCAATTATCGCTATGGGCAGCAACCACAGCAGTGCAGTTCTCCAAGAGGATTTCATATAGCAAAGAGCCTGATGTTCAAAATAATTTCTTAACTAAACTTAACTTACCACGATCCTCAAGTAATGTAATCGTGCGATCGCAAATATCTATCCAAAGGAAAGCGCTCCATATCCATAGCAAAGGCGTTACTTGCGCCTGTTTTTCTTCATTTGAGTCTTGCTTTGTAGGACATTAAAATAGGTAGGGATGGCAGCGCGAAGCGCTGCCATCCCTACCTATTTAGCAATTATGTTAAGTTCTGACAATTTTATAGATTTTATATGTAATTTACTTGACTAATAAAATTTGAAAGGCTTAATATTCGCCATCACGAATTTGCATAAAAATTTATATGGAAATTATTGGGGCTTTGTTAGTTACTGGATGTCTATGGCTTTCCCAACAGATGAATGATTCTGATAAGAAGAAAGAACAAGAGATGGAGAAAAAAATTAAGGAAAAGCTGAAAAACGATCAATATGTGAATATTCGCATTATTGAACAGCCTAAAAACTAATTGGGATATAGCAACTCTAAATGGTTTGTGGAAGTTCTCCCTTTGGGGGCACTTCCAGACTATATCTGAGAAAATTCAGCATCCCTAATCTTGAGACTTTTTGAGCATTGTCTTTGGCGAGATTGTTTATGATAGTTAAGTTAGAAAGGCGATCGCTTTCAATTAACTTTTAGGATTAGTACAGGTAAAGCAAAGCGCTATCTGTACATCAAGATCGCTGTCAAAACTTGCTTTAAGTCTGGAGTAAAAATCGTGAAGCAAAAGCTACAAGCAATTAGTGGAGAACTAAAAACTCAATTTAAGATTTTAGGAAGTTGCGTCATAGTCTTTTGGGCTGTAGTTATTGTTAATGAATTATTGTTTGGTGGCAGGCTTAATGCTTTAGGGATTCTGCCTCATCACTTGATAGGTTTGCGCGGTATTCTGTTTGCTCCCTTTTTGCATGGAGGGTTTTATCATGTTGCCGCTAATACACTGCCCTTTATTGTTTTAGGGTGGTTTGTGATGTTACGAAACATCAATGATTTTTATTTCGTATCTTTTATATCAGCGTTAATCGGTGGTCTAGGAACATGGCTAGTAGGTAGACCTGATTCTGTACACATTGGTGCGAGTGGCGTAATTTTTGGATATTTTGGATATTTGCTATTTCGGGGTTACTTTGAGCGAAGTTTTGTGGCGATCGCAATTTCCGTGATAGTCGCTATGATCTATGGCGGATTAGTTTGGGGGGTATTACCAACACGAGCCTACATTTCTTGGGAAGGACATTTGTTTGGGTTTATTGGTGGAATTATTGCCGCTAAGATGCTATCTGAGAGTAAGAATAATAGACTTTAGTTATAGATGCTTGAAAGCTCTGCTCATATTGTCTCCTAAAGCCTGAGATATTTATCTTGATAAATTTATTTATCAGTAAATTTATCAAGATAAATATCAAAATAATTTTTCACTGAAGCTGACGATACGATTAATTAAAAAATCTTTGTGTAACTCTTTGAGATATGGAGATAAAAATATGAGTCAGAAAATAAACCCATTGAATAAAGAACAACAGAAAAAGATTTTTATTCTATTTCTCTTAGCATCAGTTTTTTGGATTGTAGTAGCTATAAATGAATTTTTATTTAATAGGAGCTTGATCTCATTTGGGATTATGCCTCAAAGTATCGTTGGCTTTCGCGGTATATTCATAGCTCCTTTTATCCATGCAAACTTTTATTCGGTTGCCGAAAATACAGTCCCATTTATTATTTTGGGTTGGTTGGTAATTAACAGAAGCATCAAAGATTTTTATTTTGTGTTTTGTTCATCAGTTATTTCGAGTGGCTTCGGAACTTGGCTAATTGGCAAACCTAATACACTACATATTGGTGCAGGTGGTGTAGTTTTTGGATTCTATGGTTATTGTCTATTTCAAATTTACTTAGAACGTAAATTTGCGATATTTTATACTTCGATTGCTATTGCTATAATCCTTTGTGCGCTTCTATTTTTTGGTATATTACCGAAACAATCTAATATTTCTTGGGAAAGCTTTTTATTTGGATTTATTGGGGGGATTATTGCTGCAAAATTCTTAGCATCTAAACCATAAAAAAGAAGCGGTGCAAAGCACCGCTTCTTTTTTATTTTAAGAAACACTAGTTTTAAGAAACACTTTTAATAGCTTCTAGTAAACTGCGGGTACAGGCTCCCTTATCACAAAAAGCATCGATATTTGCCCCATTCGAGATTGCCTGTGCCTTGCCACCATCGGCTGCTGAATAAGCCACAATCTTGACATGAGGGTATTTATTTTTGATTTCACTGGAAGCTGTCCAGCCATCCATCACGGGCATATGTAAGTCCATGACCACAACATCAGGCTCAAGCTTTTGGACTTTAGCGATCGCCTCTTTACCGTTAATGGCAACCTCTACTGAACCTATACAGGCTTGTAAAGAAAGTGCTAGTTGTAAAGTACATCGGGTGAGTTCGTGGTCATCCACCACCAAAACGCGCAAAGTTTTTGTAGAAGATGTCATGATAGGTACGGTAAGAAGGTCTTGACAATAACTCTGTTATGTAACCTAAGATACCTCTTTTTTGTTCTGAAAGCTTCTATCGCAGGGACTAATAAAAATGAGAAGTGGTGCTTTGTATCGCTTCTCATTTTCGCGTTTTAGCCCCGCCATTTTACTTTCGGTAAAATTTGCTTTTCATCAATGCGATCGCGATATCTAATCGCAAAATTGAGCAACGAATCTAGCAAAGCCTCTGATAGAAAATGAGGCTGAAGTCCGAGATCGAGGAGATTAGTATTTTTGGCGTTGAAATAATGTTCCTCTAGCTCAACACGCGGATTCTCTATATTTTGGACTTCAACTTTAATGCCAAGGGTTTGACCAGCTTTTTGTACCATCAACGCCAGATCGCGGATTGAGAAAAGCTCGGTAAATTGGTTGAACACACGCATCTTGCCTGCTTCCGCAGGATTAGCGATCGCTAACTCAATACAGCGCACGGTATCACGGATATCAAGGAACCCTCGTGTCTGTCCACCCTTACCATAGACCGTCAGAGGATGCCCGATCGCTGCTTGGATACAAAAGCGGTTTAGGGCTGTGCCAAATACACCATCATAATCAAGGCGATTGATCAGTAACTCATCCGTACCAGTCTCTTCAGTTAATACACCGTAAACAACGCCTTGGTTTAGGTCAGTCGCCCGTAAGCCCCAAGCGCGACAGGCAAACTGAATATTGTGGCTATCATGTACCTTGCTGAGATGATAAAAACTACCTGGTTGCTTGGGATAAGGAAGAGTATCTTTGCGACCATTATGCTCAATGGTGATATAGCCTTCTTCGATATCGATATTAGGCGTACCATATTCGCCCATCGTACCTAGTTTTACCAAATGACATTCGGGATTATGTTCTTTGATGGCATATAGCAAGTTCAATGTCCCTACCACATTATTTACTTGCGTGAGTACAGCATGTTCGCGATCGATCATCGAGAATGGTGCTGAACGTTGTTCTCCAAAATGCACGACTGCATTAGGCTCAAAACCACGAAAAGCTTTTAGTAAAAATTCGTAGTTGGTAATATCACCGATAAATAATTCAATGTCTTGACCTGAAACAGCTTTCCACTTATAGATCCGCTCTTGAATAGATGCGATCGGGGTCAGCGTCGCCACACCTAACTCATTGTCCCAATGTCGGCGAATTAAATTATCTAAAACACCAACCTCATAGCCTTTATTGGCGAGATGTAACGCTGTCGCCCATCCGCAATAACCGTCACCACCAATTACCAGTACTTTCATGAATTCTGTGGGTTACAACTATTTTGAGTTACAGTTTCCAAATTAACCCTATCAGGATTTTACCGATTTGTGATGTGCAAGACCGAAATTTATTAACCCCTGTGTATCTAGAAACACATAGAGTATTTGGAATCGGAGGATTTTTAGATTGCGATCGCTACTTAGGAAGTAGAGAAGCAGATTTTTTGAGGCGCGGCTTTGCCGCGCCTCAAAAAATCTGCTTCTCTACTAAATCGTTTCAGTGTATATTCATAACTAGCTCAACGAGATTGAGAATACATAACACACTCACGCAATTTAGCGGATCGCAGCCTTTCCTAGGCAGGTGTAATGTATTGGAATAAGACAACCAAGATTAGCCAAAAGCTATTCACTAGTTAGACTAGGACGATTAGTCAAAAGTATGCTTTCGATTGCCGAACTTGCCCATCAACGAGATCCACAGGCGATCGCCGAAATTATCCGTAAGGAATTACAACCCCTTAACTATCAACATCTTAATGTTGAGGTCACTATTGTTGATAGCAATTTAGAACTACAAATAAGGACAGATTCTGCTATTGATAAGGAAAAACTACTGACATTAATCTCTAGTAACCTCCAAAATTTGCATATAGAATCAGTGGCGAAGTTCAAGGTGCAATGTTGGCGTAATGATGATGAAATACATGAGCAGCGTCTATTGTGGACGGAGCAAGTTATGCTAGAGCCACTACAATCATCTTTATCTCAAACCTTAGAGATGGAGTCAGAGCAGATCGAAGTTCCCAAAATAGATGCTCCTAAAGTTCGTGCCCCTGAAACGCTGCTTTCTAAGGATTCTGTATTAAAAAAGGCAATTAGTAACCTTTCTAAAAAACATTCAACAGAAGAAACGCCTATACAGGTTAATGCTCACCTAATCGATCATTTAGAAGCATCTACATCTGCTAATAGAAATGGTGCATTAGCTAAAGTTCAGAAACAGGTAGAAAAAAAGCGCTCACCTATCAATGATTACTGGCAATTGGTACTCGTAGGATTATCGATTATGCTCCTAGGGCTAGGTATTGGCGCATTTGTTAGAGCAATGACGACGAAGAGAGTTACTGAGCCAATTACCGCAATCTCTTCCGTTAGTTCATCCAATGACAAGCCATCAAGCCCCAAGACTACAACTTCGCAAAACCTCGCAGGTCAAAGTAGTGCTCCAGTTGCAATATCCTCATCTTCCCCAAAAACGCCCCGCGCAAATTTACCTGATATAGCTACCACCGCAAACTCTACAGCTTCAGAAATTGCTCCTGTAAAAACAAGTCCATCAAATAATGGTTCACAGGAAGAGGAAAATCCAATTACCTTAGATAAATTTAATCGTGTGCAGAAAGGCATGACCGTTGAGCAGGTAGAAAAAATCTTTGGTGTATCGGGCAAAGTAATAGCTGAAAATACAGCGAATAATAGTGTGGGTAAGGTTTACTCTTGGAAAAACCCACAGGGCAGTAATGCCATCATTGAATTTAAAGATGGTCAGGTAGTAGCCAAAGCACAAGCTGGTTTATAACTGTGCTGTGCTACCTATTGCTATAAAATTACATCTTGGGTGATCTATCAAGCTATTGATTTAGCGAAGTCAGTCAACTCGAGTAAAAGCCTAGTGGGAGAAGAATTTTTTGGGTATTGATTTACGCAGCTATGTCTACTTAGACAATTTACAGAGACAACATGCTGCTTATTTAGGAACAGTTGCACAAGGCTTTTTACCCTTACCAGGTGATACCTCCATCTGGATCGAGATTTCTCCCGGTATTGAAATTAATCGTATTACTGATGTGGCACTCAAATCCACTTCGGTCAGACCTGGTGTTCAAATTGTTGAGCGCTTGTACGGACTGCTAGAAATCCACTCCGCTAGTCAAGGGGAAGCCCAAGCCGCAGGTAGAGCAATCCTACAAATGCTAGGCGCAACTGAAGAAGATCGGATTAAGCCAAGATTGTTGTCCAGTCAAATTATTCGTAATGTTGATGCCCATCAAACCCAATTAATTAATCGCTTCCGACGTGGGCAAATGCTTTTGTCGGGACAAACTCTATACATCATGGAGGTTGAGCCTGCTGCCTATGCTGCCCTTGCGGCAAATGAAGCCGAAAAAGCTGCTTCAATAAATATTTTGGAAATTGTTGCGGTGGGCAGTTTCGGGCGTTTATACCTTGGTGGTGAAGAGCGCGATATTATGGCAGCTTCGGCAGCCGTACTAAATACAATTGAAAATATTAAAGGGCGTGATATCTGGAGCGATCGCAAAGAGTAATCAAAATTTGTCCAGCAAATTTTGATTACAAATCATCTTCCCATCCACAGCATTTACAACGCCATTGCTCTGGTGGTAGCCGCATCCGTGAAAATGATGTGCGGCATTCAGGACATTTACCTGTAAAGATCGGATGCCAACCGCATTCTGATTCCATGGCGGGATCATAGTTATTGGGATCATCGGGTTCCCATAAATCTGCTGAGACAAAATCTGAGCAAACACCCCATTTGGGACCATAGGGATGTAAGGCACAAACTAAGAAGCTAGTGTGCGAGTAAAAGTCACAGCGATCGCATAGAGATATTTTTGCCATAGTTAACTAAAGCGAGCGATTTCAATACCATTTTGACGGATAACTAACTCTAGAGTAAGCGAACTCGCAGGAAAAATTGCTTCTTTGGCAACAGCTCGAATTTCGTAGGGCGATTTCAACTCACTAGCAATCTTAAAAAGTTCTGTCAAAGCATCGGGGGGGAAATTGCCAACTTGACCTGTCAGCGGATTGGCTAACACCCCTTCACGTCTTGCCCGAAAACTCACTAGTAGGAATAGTTGTTCGAGTCTTGAGGCTAAAGCCTGTGGTGCAAGATTAGGAGTGAATTGTAAAGTGGCAATTTCATCGCCTCGCGCAAATATTTGACGGTTTAGGGTAACATCTGCAGAAATAGCAATCTTAGTTTCTCGTTTCAAGAAATTACCTGCGGAGAGAATCCGAATCACATAGCTCTGTCCATCCTTAATACGATTTAATAGCCCTTCGATTTGTGCCTCCGTAATTTTGATAACTGGTTCCTTAGGAGCTTGATCAGGCAAGAAGTCAAGCAGTTCACGGGCATTGCGTTCCGCTTGTTGAATGAGTTGAATACTTGCCTGACGTAAATCGGCACTACTGAGGTTTGGACGCACGACTCCTATTGATAAAATCTGATCAGCAAAAATTGCCACGTTACCTTTGCGTAAAGCCTCAAGGCTAACAATCAACTGTTCACGAGCAGTTTCGAGTGAGGCGATTTCGGAAGTAAGTTCCGATCTCTGCTTTTCGATCGCAATTAAACGTTGTTCAGATTCATCTACTTTTTGCTTGAGGGTTTCGCGATCGCGGGAAATACTGGCTAACTCACCAGAAATCCGTTCTTTCTCCTGTCGTAATTGACTACTCTCATTTTGAAGATTTTCTTGCTCTTTAGTTAAATTCTGAATGCGAGAGAGCAAATCTGCCTCTTGCTGAGAAGCCTTTTTTAGTTCTTCATCTGCCTTTTGAAATTTATTTTCGACCGTTTGCAACAAAGCTTGAGTTTCTGATTGTTTACGTACAGCTTGGACTAAGGACTTATTAATTTGTTCTAAGCGCTGTTGAGCCTTTTCCTGTTCATTCTTGGCAGCATTTAGCTCAGATTCAACTTTTTGTTTTTGCTCCTGACTACTTGCTAACTCCGAACGAATACTCTCTAAGCGAAATAATCCATCCCTTAGCTGTCCACTTAGTAACAATAAAATACCTAGGGTTGAAGCAGAAATCATCCCACCTGTAGCGATCGTGACTAAGGTCGCAGTATCTCGCGGTCTCAGGTTGAACATACTAAGTCGCGCCCTACCAACCTTAGTGCCAATGCGATCGCCTAAGGTCGCAATGATCCCACCTAAGATCAAAATCGCTAAAATCAGCGTATATCCAGCCATGTAACTCCTAAGTCCTCACGCTGTTGATTTTAGCAGACAAACAAGAGAGACTGCGAATGCCCCAATCATAGAAACCTATTTCATTGTCTATCTTTAAAAATTGATAAGGGCGAAGCCTCATCACAAAAAACTGGCTTTTTTATAGCTGTAGTCAAATGTATTAAGAAGAGAATAGCGGCGCAAAGCGCCGCTATTCTCTTCTTGGGTTTTGATTTTGTCTTAACACAAGCGACAATAACTATATTAAATCGCGGAACCCTCAGTCATAATCATGATGGTGTTACGCTAAAGCAAGCCATAATCAGTAAATTTAGTCCAGCTTGCGCGGGTTATAGATCGGCATAGGTTTTTACGAGCAAAATATGGAAAAGCAACTCAAAATACAACAGTTAGTTGACAATCTCGCAAAGGCGATCGTTGGTAAAGATGAAGCCATTCAACTAGTCTTAGTGGCGCTATTTGCGGGGGGGCACGCCTTGCTCGAAGATGTCCCGGGGGTAGGTAAAACTTTACTAGCAAAATCTCTGGCAGCTTCTATTTCTGGGAAATTTCAACGGGTGCAATGTACGCCTGATCTATTACCTACAGATATTACAGGTACAAACATTTGGAATCCTCAAAAGGGGGAATTTCAGTTTTTGCCAGGACCAATCTTTGCGAACGTCTTATTAGCTGATGAGATCAATCGCGCTACTCCACGTACTCAATCAGCATTACTTGAGGTAATGGAAGAAACACAAGTAACAGTTGATGGCATCTCACGTAAGGTTCCTTCACCATTTTTTGCGATCGCCACTCAAAACCCAATTGAATATCAAGGTACTTTTCCATTACCAGAGGCGCAACTTGATCGCTTTGCGTTATCTTTTAGCATTGGCTATCCCAGCGAAGTTGAAGAATTGGAAATGCTCAAAAGATTGCAATCGGGGCAAATTGGCTCAGCGAACTTGGAACCATGTATTACCCCTGAAGAAGTTCTAGAGATTCGTAATCTTGCTACCCAAGTGCCAGTCAGTGATGCAACTAGCGAATACATTGTTAATGTGGTGCGGGCAACACGCAATGACGAAGAAATTACTCTCGGTGTGAGTCCTAGAGGTACTTCTGCATTATTGCGATCGGCTCAGAGCTATGCCTTAATCCAGCAAGCGCTCGATCCTAGTCGCCAATCTAATTATGTGCTACCTGATGATGTCAAGTTTCTCGCACCCTACGTGTTAGGACATCGTATTATTGCCGCAGGTAGGCGATCGCCTAAGAATATTATTCAGCGCTTACTAGATGTTGTTACTGTTCCTTAGAGTTCTGCGATTTATGGTAGCGTGGCTTTGCCACACTACCATAAATCTTTGCTTGGCTATTCTCCATACATTTCTGTAACTATCCTTCTTAATTGAGCAGCCTGATCTTCAGATAGAATGTCAATCTTGTTTTTTAGTCGAATTTTGCTAATAGTACGAATTTGGTCAACAGCAATCTCCGCCTCGCTACCAGCGCAAATAATCTGAAGACGACTGCGCCATTTTGGATGAAGTTTAGAAGTTAATGGACAAATAACTACTGTGTCTAACAATGTGTTCATCGCATCCTGACTGATTACAACTACAGGACGAACTTTGCTGATTTCACTGCCTAATGTAGGATTGAGATCCGCAAAATATATTTCATATCTTTTAGGAGCCGACTTCATTCATCTCCAATCCATCTAGCAGCGTATTGTCAAAATCTTCCCAATCCTCTTGTTCCTGAGCCATTTCTTGATAAGTTTCCTCCCAAGATAGTTTTGCATTATCCATTTGGCGCAACAAAATACCCTGCTCTGTCTCTTCTAAAAGTAATGTGTCTGAAAATCCATACTTTTGCAGTATAACTTTGGGTAATCTGACACCTTTAGAGTTACCAATTGAAATGAGCTTGATGCTATGAATTCGCGACGGTTTTGTCATGACTGAAATACATGCAATAATTAATATGCCATACCATGTAATTACTGTAGTTACGTTTATGTTCTATGTCAATAAAACCTAGAAGAGAGTTCCATCGGAACTCTCTTCTGGGTTTTATTGCGTCACAATAATGCACCACCGCAGCTAGAGCCACTGCCTGCGGTGCAGCCATAGCAGTAGTCAGCCGTTTGAATTTCTTGGATGATATCCAAAGTTCCCTGCTCTAGAATTTTGGCAATAGTGAGGATTTCTCCATGAGGCGATCGCGCTGGTAGGTTTTCCATCTGATTAAAATCGCAATCATAGATATTCCCTTGATAATCCACTGAAAGCTGATTGCGACACATGACATGACCGAGTGTCGTCGGGTTAAAATTGGTTTCTAAGAAAGATGTATATTCCTCTTCTAATTTGCGATGCTGTAAATGGAACTTACTTCTACCAATGGGAAGATTGGTGATTGTAAATAGATTATTAAAAACAATGCCGAAATGCTCTTGAAGATGGTTTTTGTAAGCGGCTTGTAAATTCTGTTGATTGGGAGCAAGGGAAAATTTATTAGCAGTGGGAAGTTGGGGATTGTATACCAGATCCAAGATTAGCTGAGGATCGCTGCCATAGCCTAAGCGATTGAGCCATTGCAAAGCTTGAATTGACTTGTCAAATACACCTTTCCCACGCATTTTGTCCACATTATCCTCAAGATAACAGGGCAATGAAGCCACAACGCGCACCTGATGCTGAGCAAAGAATTCTGGAATATCCTCATAGCCCTTCTCAAAATAAATTGTCAAATTAGAACGGGTGATCGCTTCTTTGCCCGATGCTCTTGCTGCTTTCACTAATTCACGAAATCCGTACAGCATTTCTGGAGCGCCCCCTGTGAGATCCACTGTCTGGATTTGAGGAAAGCGTTGAATGATTTCAATTAGTTGTTGACAAATTTCTGGAGATAATTCTTCGGTGCGATTGGGGCTTGCCTCTACATGACAATGGCTACAAGCGAGATTGCAAATCTTGCCCAAATTGATCTGTAACACCGAAATATCATGTTTTAAAAGTGGGGCTGAGAGCTTCTGGGAAAAAGGTGTAATCGCGATCGCAGGAACTTGCATATATAGACAATCCAAGTCAATTTCTCACTCATTCTCCCATAAACTCAATCACACGGACTTGGATAGCCTGAATCACTTGTTCATATTCATTAGTTAGTAAATACAAAATATCTGATGAGACACTGATCTTTCCAGTTTTACCAACCTGTTCTAAATATTTACATATCTGCGACAGTCTGACCGCGCCAATACTAGCACTGGTTGATTTGAGAGAATGGGATGACAAGCTAAACTGGTTGGGATCTTGATTAGCAAAGGCTATTTGAATTTCTTCTAGCAAATTTTCCGCAGAATTTAGATAAATCGTAACTAGGTCAGAAAATGCTAGATCATCATCGATTGATTGGCGTAAACCCTGAAATGTATCAACGTTTAAAGTCGGCAAATCAGCAAATTCTGGATAGTTTTGCACTATTGTCGATATATCTATAATCGCCTTGGTTTCTATATTCTCAACCATAGTCTTGCTCCTAACCATAGCGATGTAAATTGCAAAAAAGACTAATAACCTTAGTCTTTTCTTATAGCGTTTTTAATTTTACTGAAAGCAAAATTAAAACTTGGTTTTTTACTAGGATTGATTGTGGATTTTCAAATGAGTGCATACTCATTTGAAAATTACGATAATTGCCTATAATTTTAGTTTACGCAAATTATCAACTGCTAATGCAATCGTGCTATCTTTCTTTGCAAAACAGAATCTTAATCCATTTACTTTGTCTCGTTCAGGATGACTAAAGCAAGTTCCGGGGACAGCCGCTACTAAGGCTTCCTTGGCAAGACGAAAAGCAGCGCTTTCAGCATCCTTGGCGATCGCTGAGCTATCAGTCCAAATATAGTACGCACCTTTAGGAAGTACTGGCGATAAGCCGAGTTCGACTAAGGCTGGATAAAGCAGATCGCGCTTGCGCTTGTAATCGAGTGCCATATTGGTAAAGTACTCGCGTCCAAACTGCATTGCCGTAAGGGCTGCATGTTGTAGAGGGGCAGGCGCACAGATCGTAATGAAGTCATGGATGCGTCGCATGGCAGCAGTTAGGACAGGATTTGCAACTGTATAGCCCAAGCGCCAACCAGTGATACAAAAGGTTTTCGAGAAGCCATTCACTACAATTGTGCGATCGCGCATTCCTTCAATGCTCATCAAGCTAATATGCTCTTGTTCATAGATGATGTATTCGTAAATCTCATCGGTAATGGCATAGACATCGTACTGCTGGCAGAACTTTGCAATTAATTCCAATTCTGTCCTTGTCCAGACCTTCCCTGTAGGATTCGCAGGACTATTGATGATTACAGCCTTAATTCCTTTTTTAAAAGCAGGTTCAAGGATTTCTTGGGTGATTTCCCATTGTGGTGGTTGTAAGGTAATGAATTCAGGGATGCCTCCTACCGTTGTTAAATTGGGAATGTAGTTTTCGTAAAATGGCTCAAAAATTAAAACGCGATCACCTTGATCGATCAGCGACATCAGGGCAATATTTAAGCCTTCAGTTGCGCCACAACATACAGTAACTTCAGTATCAGGATCAACGGTAATCTGATTATCCCGTTGCATTTTTTCGGCGATCGCTACGCGCAATTTTTCCCAGCCCCAGCTATCAGCATATTGATTAAAGTCTGAAGCGATCGCAGCTCTGGCGGATTCCTTAAGTGCTTCTGGTGCAGGGAAGTCAGGCAAACCTTGGGCGAGATTAATTGCACCAAATTTTTCGCAGTAACGGGAGGCTTCACGAATTTGGGATTCTTTGGTTTGCAGGGCGCGTTGTGATAGCGGAAATGTAGTCAAGGTCGTATCTCTAGATTGATTACAAAAAATAAAAGCGGCGCAACGCGCCGCCTTTACTCAATCCTAATTGCGATCGCAATAGGAGGTCAAGCATTAACTTTTTCTAAAATTTTAGCTTCATAAGTAACAATGCTCATAGTTAACACATCGCGCCCGATCGCCCTATAGTACACTAATCATTTAAAAGCGTCTCTACAGTAAACTTTGCGTTTCAACGCGACCTATGGACTTTGCATATCAATACGCATGGCTGATTCCCCTGCTGCCACTTGCCGCAGCACTGATTATCGGCACAGGACTGATCACCTTTAACGAATCAACCAACAAACTGCGATCGCTTTGGTCTGTCCTCAGCGTATCCGCCACAGGCGGCGCAGCCGTCATCGCCTTTAACCTACTCTGGAGTCAGATCCAAGGACATGCTCCTTATACCTACACCTTTGAGTGGGCTCAAGCAGGCTTATTTCATCTGAACATGGGATTTGTGATCGATCACCTCACCTCACTCATGCTCGTCATCGTTACCACCGTTGCCTTTTTGGTGCAAATCTACACCGATGGTTACATGGCTCATGATCCCAGCTATGTCAGATTCTATGCTTACCTGAGTTTATTCACCTCCTCCATGTTGGGCTTAGTTGTTAGCCCCAACTTGGTACAGATTTATATTTTCTGGGAACTAGTGGGAATGTGTTCCTACTTGCTGATTGGCTTTTGGTTCGATCGCAAAGGAGCAGCCGATGCTTGCCAAAAAGCATTTGTCACCAACCGCGTCGGTGACTTCGGGCTATTACTAGGCTTACTTGGTTTGTATTGGGCAACAGGTACGTTTGAATTCACAGAAATGGGAGAAAAGCTGACTCAACTAGTTGAGTCGGGTGGATTGAGTGTGGGACTTGCTACCCTATTTGCGATCCTCGTATTTATGGGACCTGCTGCTAAATCGGCACAATTCCCACTCCATGTGTGGCTACCAGATGCAATGGAAGGTCCTACACCAATTTCCGCATTAATCCACGCCGCGACGATGGTTGCGGCTGGTGTATTTTTAATCGCTCGTATGTTCCCCGTATTTGAGGAAATTCCTGCGGTGATGAATACGATCGCTTGGACGGGGGCATTTACAGCGTTCCTTGGTGCGAGTATCGCCATTACGCAAAATGACATCAAAAAAGGTTTAGCCTATTCCACTGTTTCCCAATTGGGTTACATGGTCATGGGTATGGGCGTGGGTGCGTACGGCGCAGGTCTATTTCACCTGATGACCCATGCTTACTTCAAAGCGATGATGTTCCTAGGTTCAGGTTCCGTCATTCATGGCATGGAAGAAGTCGTCGGACATGATCCCGATGTCGCCCAAGATATGCGCGTGATGGGTGGTTTACGCAAGTACATGCCAATCACAGCCATCACCTTCTTTATCGGTACTCTCGCCATTAGTGGGATTCCCCCCTTTGCTGGTTTCTGGTCAAAGGACGAGATTCTTGCTTCTACCTTCAAGGCAAATCCTGTTCTATGGGGAATTGGCTTCCTGACCGCAGGGATCACTGCCTTCTATATGTTCCGTATGTATTTCACCACCTTTGAAGGTGATTTTCGCGGCACTGACAAGAAACTCGTTGCCGCAGTCAAAGCTGAAAACTCCGTAGGTAAGGAAGTTCAAGCTGATGATGGTCACGGACATCACCATGCTAGCAAGCCCCATGAATCGCCAATTACGATGACCTTTCCTCTCATGGTCTTGGCAATTCCTTCGATGCTGATTGGTTTAGTCGGTACACCCTTGGGTAATTACTTCGAGTACTTTATCCATGCGCCATCAGAAAAAATCACAGAAGTACCTGTTGAAGGCTTCACTCCCGAATTCTTATTAATGGGTGGAAGTTCTGTTGGTATTGGTTTGATTGGAATTTCTCTAGCTATCTTGATGTATTTGCAAAAGAAAATCGATCCCAGTGCGATCGCCAAATCCATCGCACCTCTATACAAGCTCTCCAAGAACAAATGGTACATTGACGAAATTTACGAAGCTGTATTCGTAATCGGTTCCCGCCGTCTAGCCCGTCAAGTGCTAGAAGTCGATGCCAAAATCGTCGATGGTGTGGTTAACCTTGCAGGTTTCGTGACTGTCGTTACTGGTGAAGGCTTGAAGTACTTTGAAAATGGCAAGGCGCAGTTCTATGCTCTCGTCATTTTCATCGGTGTTCTCGGTTTCGTCATCGTGACTTCGATTTAATCAACCATCGATGATTTTGGAAATAAGTAGCTAAGCGTAGTTAAAAAAACAGAACCAAAACCTGTGGCGCACGCTGTGCGTGCGCCACAGGTTTTGGGGTTTTATATTTAATTGGACCCAGCTATTTATCAAAATTACAATTATTGAGACTAGCAAGCTTCTTAATAAATCTTAATTAGTCTCTAACCCAACTCATCCAAGTAAAAACCATGAAAAAAGAGAGTGCAAAGCGCTCTCTTTTTTCATGGTTTTTGCCAAATTTAGGACTCAGGGAATAGTTTAGAGACTTAGAAGTAAATAGCGAGCAAATAATGAATTTATGCAAGAAAAACGAAACTATTTGTGTTGTTTTTGCTTAAAAATACAAAGCTATCAACCGAAAAATGAGTATATATATTTTATAAACATATTTTTTGTAAAAAATATGCCAGTTAAAAAGACTTAAAAGTTAATCATAGTAAACATTCTAGGAATTTATATTCCTGGATTTAAACCAAAAATTGCCATAAAGTCTTTGTTATATCGCGGTATTATATTTATTTCTTTATATTTTTTGATAACATTTATTCATGTGTAAATTCCAAATAATTTGATGGAGAGAATTCTGTATGGATATTCTCCTACTTTCAAATCTTAATTTGGAGTTCTTAGAACGTTTATCAAATAAACTTTATGTCACAAGAAAAAGCTCAAATTTTGCAAGAATATCTGTCATCTGATAAGGCTGTTATCTTTAATGAGAACTCTATTCCAGAATGTCTAATCCCTGAGCCTAGTTCTTGGCTTTTAGCTAATAGTTATTATTTCGGACATCCAGAATGGGCGAAAACCTATTTTGTTGCCTGTCATCGTCATGCAAACTTTAAAGAACGGTGGATTGCTGCTACAGGAGGTTGGGATAATAAAATAGTCATTGACATTGGCTGTGGTCCAGGAAATTTATATGCCACACTGGGTGGAATGCCCAAGATTTTAATAGGTGTTGATGTTAGTCGAGGAGCCTTAGAAATGGCTAGAGAAATTGGCTATACTCCACTATTAGCAGATGCCCAAAACCTTCCATTTGTTTCTAAATTTGCCGACATTGTTGCAGTTAATGCAACTCTACATCATTGTGATGATATGTCCAAAGCTCTGTCAGAAGCAGCTCGACTTGTCCGTCTTGGCGGGCTTTTAGTAATTGATCATGATCCGCAACTAACTGCTTGGGACTTTAAGGGTATTGCGATGCTGTTTTATAAAGTGAGACTCTCAATTTATAAAATGTTTTTGAATAATCTTCACATTCCTAAAGAAGAGAGGCTTTGTGCTTTATCAACTGAAACACATCACAAGCCTGGGGATGGTGTTACACCCAATTTATTTCGCAGCATCCTTGAACCTATGGGTTTTGAAGTTAAGCTTTACCCTCATAACCATACTGTAGGTGCTGATGTACTCTCTGGAAATATTGGGAAACCACCTCATTGGAGATATCGACTAGGTCAGTTCTTATCGGGAATAAATCCCTATTCCTCCGAAGCTGCTCTATCACTAATGTGTATTGCTCAACGGAATAAAGATATCTCCCCAAATGAAGCCTAAAACATCTCTGCTTACTGATTATCTTCCACTTCAGTCTGCATCACAGTTAAGTAGGCATCTAGCTCTTCAGTGCTGGCAAATACTTCAGAAATAGGGACAGCCTTGACAATATCAAATACTTTTTTGACTTGAGGTGTAGGGTTTGTAAAAAATACCTTACCGTTTCTTAGTTTTAGAGTTTTTCTTGCTTTGGCAAATACTCTCAGCCCCGCACTGGAAACAAAACTCAAATTCTGAAGATCAAAAATTAAAGTCTGAGTATCCTGTTGCAGATTAGTTTGAATAGATGTTTCTAAATCATTAGCGGTCAAGGTATCAAGTTGTCCGTCCAATGCTACGGATAATGTGTTGGTGCTAGTATTGTCAATCAGGATTTGCAAAGCCATAGATTTTATCTTGAGAGCAAAATAATTTGTAGTTTAACTTGAGAATGCCTTAGCAAGATTTTTGTTGCTCAAACTTAGCAAACTGGAATTTAGACTAAGTTGATTAAGAGAATCAGAAAAAGAGCAGGAAAAAGTGACCCAGAAAACGGAGAACTGAGAAAAAGCAAGAGAGAGAAAAAGAGAATATTGAAAGTTAGGAATTAAGGTAGTCTTGATTGACCTTTTTCGAGCGAGAAGCTCGTTTTTTGACGACAGGAAAGCGAGAAAAAGGAGAACGCTTGCGTCCAGATTTCCAACCGAGAGACTTACCACGAGGTTGGGGAGAACAAGCAGGAGAGCCAATCCTGACCAAAAGTGCGGCAAAGCCCTGAGCGACTCGACCAAAATTAAGATTGGTTTGAGGTTTCTGCCAAGGCAAAGGAGTATCAATAACCAGTTGACGAGCCAACCACAATTGCCAAGAGAGTAAAGGCATAAGGTCACTCCAACGCAAAGCTTGCTGAGGAGTCAACAAATGGGGAAGAGTCCAATGTAATCTTTGTTTGGCAAAACGATACCAATGGTCGATGGCAAAACGACGTAAGTACAAGCGCCAAAGGGAGTCTAAAGTCGGCATCTGTTCACCCACCCAAGCTAACCACAAACCAGAGCAATGAGAATGTGTAACTCGAATAACTTGAATATGTCGTTGGGCTGCTTGCCGAAAGTGTAAGTTAGACCATTGCTGGATTTGCACCTGTCCAACCGTCTCATCTTCTAAGCTAAAAGTTGCCGATGGCTCTCCCCAACTATCAGCATTGGCAAGTTGGAATTTATCCCCATGCTTACGAGGACGACCATAACCACTGTAGGGCGCAGGGGCTTTGTATAAGCATCGGTTAGGACGTAGACGTATTAGTAAATCGGCAGGGATATCCTCAGTCAAATTCATAAAGACGGCACTGCCATATTCACTGTCGTAAGTAGCGATTGGTCTTACCGTTAAATCTCGACATACTTGACTCAGTTGGAATGCGGCTCTTTGCCCTGCTGTCTCAAAACTACTGATCCGCTCGTGACATAACGGGATTGCCCAACTCCCTGTCATCTCTGGTATCCATGCCAAGGTGCTGTAGTCATGCCCTAACACGATCGGTTTGTTCCCTTCTACCAAATTCGGTTGATGCACAAAACTCCTGTCTTTTAGCGTTTTGGCATGGGGTCTTCCCCATCCTGTATGGTCTCCTGCTAGCAAAGGGCGGATGTCTTTGGGTATTTGTTCCACACATAACCGTCTTATCCTGCCTCGGTTGGGGCGACTGTCTTTTAATGATTCATACAGACTTGACCATTTTCTTCGATACACTGCGGATAACGATAATTCTACAAATGATTTCACTCTCGGACTGGTCAATACTGCATCCATCAAGTCAAATATTGCATCCCGTCCGTTCCCTAAAAATCTATATACCTGTTGACGAAAGTCTTGTAGTTTATCAATAAGTACAGGACAAAAATTTAATGGAGTTAAAGAAGGCAGCAATTCTCATTATGAAAAATTAACTACTGTTGGGAGGGAGATCTAACTCCAAACCTTGAATCATAAAAGTCAAAAGATGATCCCAACTATCAAAAACAAGATATCGAGTCAAGGCGCGTAAATCGTTAAAAAAGGTTTTGCGGGTTGGCAAATGAGAGCGCAATAACTGGTACTTGTCATCGACCAATTCCAATAACGTGTGAAATAGTAGGGACAAAATATTGAGGGTGGCTAGGAATGAAGCAAGATGCTCCTTGCCATGTCCAAAGTTGTGTTCTAGGTTGTAGCCCTTAGTTTTGAGAGTATTGTTATTCTCATTTTCCACTTTCCAACGAGTACGACCAGCCAGCACGATTTCCACCACTGTTTGCTCAGTAATCAGGTGATTGGTGGCAAAAGAGTTTTTGTAAACTACCTTGCCATCAGGTCTAGTCACAGTTAGTTCACACCAGTTAACCAGCAAAGCATCGTCACCATCTTTGATAGGTAGCCCATTGACATATTGGTAGGTATAGGTCTCTTGAACTTTCCCTGTCCACTTATTGACAACCACCGTTGGCAAAGCAATCCCTTCTATATGCTCATAGATAGTGGGGTGAGATTCGGGGCGGCAGACTAAGATGAAGTTGAACTGTTGCTCTAATAGCATTTGGCAGAGGGGTTGGCGAGAATAAAGGTCATCACCCAAAACAGTTACCTTGAATGCACTGTACTTACTGCCATGTTGTAACAACCATCTTTTGGCGGCTGTATTCTCACAGTCTTGCTTGTCATTTCCATCCTGCGGCACAATAAATTCTGGTACTAGGGGAATCACTTGCGATTGATGTGGACTGACGATAACTGGCGTAACTACGCTATGAAAATATGAATTTCTCCTGATTTCATTTTCCTACTCGAACAATGGTGACAGTGTATTTGTTTTGAACTAAAGTACTCTGTCCCATCTAGCGCCATTAATAGATTGTTGGCGAATCCTCGAAATCCTTGCAGTTTCCCCTTTTGCTCTATCGTCTCCAAGATTGTCTCGAACACTGGAAACATTTCTTTAGGTTGCACTGGGTCTAGCAAGTCTCGGATATGGTTATCCGTTGGTATTTTATGCACCCCAAATAAACTTTGGGCGTTGCTTCGCCCTTTTGTCTGCTCCATTGTCCGCTGGTAAGACAAGAATGATGGACTTTGAGTGAAAAATACACTGAATGCACTCATGGCTGCATCTTCCATGCCATAGCGACTATTTTTGCCTGTCCGCTTGTCTGGCAATGATTCTAGTTGTTGTCGGAAAATTTCTACAATTCTGTCGAATGAGCCTTGTGCTTTCAAAGCTCTTCCCCTAAATCAATCATCATGTTATTTACAATATCCCTATATCAACGGTTTGACTAGCCTTCGTTCATAATGAGAATTGCTGTAAAGAAGGCTTGAGAATTGAGATGTAAGTCAAAGATGATGTGACGAAGGAAATCAAAACCAAGGCGAAAAATGCTTTTAGGAAGACGACCGTGTTTTTTAGGCTTGAGGGGATTTAGTTGAGCCAACCAAAGCCCAGAAGAAAAAGCCCAACATAAAGCCCAACATAAAGCCAGAGTAAGCAAAGCAATTAGTTTGGAAAGACGTTCAGGATCTTGAAGATGAGTGGACTCCAAACAAAAGCCACGGGTTTTAAAGCACCCGAATAAAGTCTCAATAGCCCAACGCTTAGCATAGTCAGCAATAGCCGTATCAGGGTCATGAGTCGTCGCGACAATTAATAAATCGCCATCATCAAGACGCATAGCGGCTATACGAAGCCAATGGTTCCAAACCTTTCTGGGCTTGGACAATACTTTGGACTGACCAACTTGGAGGTCTTGAAAACAAATGTCGGCACGCAGTTTTTTCTGCCCGTCATTGAGCAAAGTATTTTTACGGCGGATACGAAAACGGTTACATGGTTCACACAACAAGTAATCTAACCAATCCTCACCGACAAACTCTCGGTCTGCACTCAAAAAGTCGATTTTGCGGTCTCCAAATATTTCCAGAAATCGATTACACAATTCACAGCGCTCACGGGTGTTTGAGTTACCTTTTTTGTCCAGCATCATCCATACCAACGGGAATGCAATACCGTAATGCACTATTCCCAATGTCAGCACATTAAACACGGTTTTACCGAATTCCCAATCGGTGCGGTCGATAGAAATTACCCAAGGTTCGGGGATTTGCATGACTTTGACGACCATGAGTGCGATCTTTTCATAGTCCACTTCAAAGTCTCGAAAAAATCTCTGTAACCTCTTATAGTGTGATTCGACTTTGGCATAACCACTAAATCCTGTGGCAATTTCAGCTAGGTTTACTGTCTTTACTCGCATTAGCGCGATCAAGAACATGGACACAAAGGCTAGTCTTGCTCTATTCCATTGCAGATGTTGCTGCAACTTTTCTCGGAATAGGTTAATCTCTTTCATAGGGGTTTTATTTACGATGTGGTTATCTTTTATAAAACCCCTCCCTGCCTACTTTTGCAACTTTTTGTCCTGTACTAAGAGTTTATCAATAATCATGGCTGTAGATGTCTCTTTACTTTTCATCTACTTTAGGCAGTTTGTATCTCTTTTACTCTGCCTTTTTTACCTTTTTTAGTCTAAACTCCAGTCTCTATCAAAGTAAAAGCCTTGCTAAGCAAGGCTTTTACTTTTGGATTTTTAAAATTTGCCAGCTTAACCCGAAATGACGTGAGATTGGCAACTTAGGAGAAAATTTGCGTTAAGGCTGAGTCAATATCGGGATATTGAAATGTAAATTTATTGATTTGAGCTTTATGGGGCACAACACGCTGACCATCTAATAACACTGTTGCGGCTTCTCCAAATAGCAAAATTAGCGCCGCCGCAGGTACTGGTACAAAGGCAGGGCGTTTAATTGCTTTAGCAAGGGAAACAGTGAACTCGGCATTAGTTACAGGATTGGGCGCAGTCGCATTAATTGCCCCTGTAACGTCAGGATTCTTGATCGCATAGATAATCAGGGCAACGAGATCATCGAGATGAATCCATGAAAACCATTGCTTACCACTGCCTAATTTGCCACCGCCACCAACTTGGAAAATCGGTAACATTTTAGCGATCGCCCCACCCATTCCCAAGACGATTCCTGTTCTCAGCTTGACTAGGCGTACGCCCAAACCCTTGACAGACTCAGCAGTATCTTCCCAGTATTTGCAAATATTTGCCAAAAAGTCATTACCTGCATCGCTATATTCATCAAAGGTTTTATTAGGACTTGTCCCGTAGTAACCGATCGCTGAACCACTGATCAAAACTTGAGGTTTGACTTCGGCTTGCGCGATCGCCTCCACTAAAACCTTAGTAGTTAAAACCCGACTATCGCGAATTTCCTGCTTCCGTTTATCCGTCCAGCGCACACCCGCGAGAGGTTCACCCGCAAGGTTAACCACCGCATCACTGCCAGAAATAACCTTTGCCCAATCTCCCAACTCAAAAGGATTGTAGCCAACTACTTCCACATTGGGAAAAGATGCTTGGGGAAATTGATTGGTTGCTTTTTGGGCATCACGAGCCAAAACGACAATGCGATCGCCTAAAGCTTGTAAACGTTCAACTAATTTAGTGCCGACAAATCCCGTAGCACCCGTTACTACAATTTTCATAATCTGTTTTTGCTTAAATGAATGTTGTTAAGGTTTTAATTGCAGAACTTTGCTATCAAACAAACCATAATAAATGTTTTGAAAGTGTTACTTTGGACTACTTTCCAACAGCATAAGCGAAAACCTGCTTGCAGCAAATATACTCATGGCTAGCTCACAAACAAATAAATCACTAGATAAATTACTCATTGTTGATGATGAAGTAGATAACTTGGATCTGCTAAATCGGATTTTTCATCGTAGTTATCACATTATCCAAGCCAAAGATGGGTTTGAAGCCTTGGCAATTTTGGGAAGTGAGCCAGATATTGGAGTTATTGTTTCCGATCAACGGATGCCGATGATGTCGGGAACTGAGCTTTTAAGCCAAGTTGCTGATCTATATCCTGATACTTTGCGAATTCTACTGACTGCCCATACGGATGTCGGCGATTTGGTGGAAGCAATTAATCAGTCCAAGGTTTTTAAATACATCACTAAGCCCTATCGCGTTGAAGAGTTGATGCAGGTGGTGCAGCAAGCGACGGAAATCCATAAATTGCTCAAGGCAAGAACTTCTAAGTTGCGTAACGACCTTGAAAGTGCGGAAGCTAAATATAAAAGTATTTTTGAGAATGCGATCGAGGGGATTTTTCAGACGACGATTGACGGACGCTATTTAATTGCAAATCCCATGTTGGCAAGAATCTATGGCTACCCTTCCGCAGAATCTTTGATTAATAATGTCACGAATATTGCTAATCAGCTCTATGTCAACCCATCCCGTCGTCAAGAATTTATCGATATTTTGCGTTCCCATGACACAGTTTCCAATTTTGAATCGCAGGTCTATCGGCGAGATGGTTCAAAAATCTGGATTTCTGAAAATGTGAGGGCAGTAAGGGAGCTAAATGGGACTCTAATTGGCTTTGAAGGTACGGTTCAAGACATTACGCAGCGCAAGCGAGCGGAAGAAGAATCTCAACTATTGCAGCGCTTAACGTTAGATATTAGTGCCGTCAATGATTTTCAATCAGCTTTGGCAATTACCCTCAGTAAGATTTGTCAATTTACAGGATGGGATTATGGTGAGGCTTGGATACCATCAGGAGACGAACAGGTTTTGATATGTAGCCCTGCGTGGTATAGCAGTATTGATGGGCTAGAGTCGTTTCGTAAATATAGCGAAAAGATTTCTTTTACTTCGGGGATCGGATTTCCGGGTAGGGTGTGGGGACATCAACGCCCAGAATGGATTTGGGATATTTCTCTCGAATCAGAATCACACTTCCTGCGTAAATATCCTGCGATGGAATGTGGTTTGAGATCTGGTTTAGCAATCCCTGTGAGCGCAGATACTAAAGTTGTGGCGATCATGGCTTTCTTTACCCGATTTCCCAATGATGGCGATCAGCAATTGGTGGGGTTAATCGGCGCGATCGCTATGCAACTAGGGACATTGATGTTGCGGAAACGGGATGAGGAAGCCCTCCGTTTGATGAATGAGGAACTTTCCTTAGCCCGCGATCGCGCCCTCGAAGCAAATCGGACAAAAAGTACCTTTGTTGCCAATATGAGCCATGAGTTACGCACTCCTCTCAATGCGATTATCGGCTATAGCGAAATCTTACAAGAAGATGCCGAAGCATTAGGCTTAGAAGATTTTGTGCAGGATCTTCAGAAAATTTATCAATCGGGCAAGCATTTACTGGACTTAATTAACGACATTCTCGATATGACGAAAATTGAGGCAGGTAAATTAGAAATTCATTATGATGACTTTGACGTTCCCACTCTAGTACAGAACACAACTACATCCATTCAACCCTTGCTTCTCAAAAGCAATAACCACCTAGTTGTCAACTGCGATCAACAACTTGGGATTATTCACACGGACATGACCCGTCTCAGGCAAGTTCTGTTAAATGTTTTAAGTAACGCTTGTAAATTTACAAAATCAGGTGAAATTCAAGTCACGGTTGATCGCCAAATCTCTGAGCAGGGCGAATATTTCTGTTTTACTATTAGCGATACAGGAATTGGAATTAGTCCTGAAAACATCCAAAAACTCTTTCAGCCTTTTAATCAAGCAGATAGCTCCACAACTCGTCAGTATGGAGGAACGGGGTTGGGGCTAGCGATTAGTCATCGGCTCTGTAATATGATGGGAGGAAGTATTACGGTTCAGAGTGAGTTAGGGAAAGGATCAACTTTCACAATCTACTTGCCAGTCGATAGTGAACTAGCTAAATCATCAATCCATAAAAATAGTAGGCTGAATTTATCTAAGCTTCCTTCAGAATCAACAAAGTCTCAACTCAATGCAGAGAATGAAAAGCCAAGCTATCCATCGATTTTAGTAATTGATGACGATCCAACTATCCATCAATATACTAAATCAGGTTTGAGTCATCTCGGCTTATTTGTTTATTCCGCTTTTAATGGCGAAGATGGACTAGAGTTAGCACATCGAATTTTACCGAATGCCATTATTTTAGATGTGCAAATGCCTTCAATGAATGGTTGGGAAGTTCTCAAAGAGTTAAAGTCGCAACCTTTGACTTCAGGGATTCCTATTATTCTGCTAACAATTACACCTGATTACCATGAGAGCTATGAGATTGGAGCTAATGACTATCTGTTTAAACCAATCGATCGCGATCGCTTAGTCTCGACAATTGAGAAATATCGTCATGGCTCAGATTCACCGTTATCAGTCTTGATCGCTGAAGATAATATCAATGTCCAATCAATGCTGCGGCGGATGTTAGAAAAGGAAAATTGCATTGTTTGGGAAGCTCAGGATGGTTATGAGGCTCTAAATTTGCTATCCGATCACGTTCCTGATCTGATTTTGCTTGATTTAATGATGCCGAATATTGATGGATTTGAATTTATCCATCTCTTAAGATTGCGGCAAGATATTCAATCAATTCCTATCATTATTATCACTGCGAAGGATTTAACGGATGATGATTATGTGCGTTTGAGTGGTTCAGTCCAAAAAATCCTGCAAAAGACTAATTTTAGCTATATACAGCTTCTAGAAGAAATTGTGCAACGACTTTATAAGTTTGGCATCTTGAAAGATAGATGAATTCTTGAAAGCTTTACTTGGCAACACTTTCAAAAAACTTATTTGTTCCGATCTTGTCAATACTGATGTTACGTGGAAGTAGGATCGCCCCTCATCACCCAACCCCTTCTCCCGCAGGAGAAGGGGAGCAAAACCTAAATTATTTTCTTGTTCCCCTCTCCTGCTGGAGAGGGGCTAGGGGTGAGGGCTTTAGAAGACTTCCACGCAACATCAGTCGATATTGTTTTGGGGCTACTTGCAATGAATGATTGCTACACTATTGCAATAGACTAATGCTTACTTTGTTTATTTTGTTTGATTATTTTTGCGCCCCAGACTCTAGACCGAAATTTCAATGCCAAATACTAATATTACGATTCATCCCCGCGCCATCGTCCATCCTCATGCCAAAATTGGCGAAGGTACATCCATTGGAGCCGATGCTATTGTTGACGAGTTTGTGGAGATCGGCGATCGCTGCGAGATTAGGGCTAGAGCAATCATTACAGGACATACCAAGATTGGTAATGACAACCAAATTGGTTATGGGGCAATTATTGGTTCGGAACCGCAGGATACTTCCTATAAGGGAGCAGTAAGTTTTGTAGAGATTGGCGATCGCAATACATTGCGGGAATATGTCACCGTCAATCGTGGTACTAAGGAAGGCTCCGCAACAACCATTGGTAATGATAATTTGCTGCTGACAGGCGCTCATGTTGCCCATAACTGTCAAATTAGCGATCGCGTAGTTTTAGTAAATAACGTCTTGCTGGCGGGCTATGTCGAGGTGGCAAATAATGCCTTTATGGGTGGAGACTCGGTAGTACATCAGTTTGCCCGCATCGGAGCCTATGCAATGGTACGTGGTCAAACTCGCCTCGGTGTGGATGTACCGCCCTACTGTATGGCAGTTGATACCAATATGGTGTTGGGACTCAATCGACTTGGTCTACGCCGTAATGGGTTTAGTCCTGAACGTCGCCGCGCAATCCTCAATGCCTATAAGGTACTCTACCTTTCCAACCGCAATCGTAGCCAAGCGATCGAGTTCCTTAATAGCGATCCAGAATTTAAAAATAATCCTGACATTCAATTATTTTGTGAGTTTATCAAATCCAGTCGTCGCGGTATCTGTAAACATTATGAGCGTGGCGCAAGTCGCGTCGAAGACGAGTAAAACTTTGAGCGTTTCAGACCTGTCATACTGCGCTGCTAATCATGGGAATTATTACTAAACGTTCATCGAAAAAAGTTCGGGCTAATGAAATTCTCATTCGCCTGAAACGGCTATATCCCGACGCAACCTGTTCACTGGATTACGAAACCCCTGTGCAGCTTTTGGTGGCGGTAATATTGTCGGCTCAATGTACTGATGAGCGCGTAAATATGGTGACGCCTAAATTATTTGCACGATTTCCCGATGCGATCGCCTTGGCAAATGCCGATCTTGACGAACTCATGGCATTAGTACATTCCACAGGTTTTTATCGCAACAAAGCCAAAAATATTCGTGGGGCTTGCGAAATGATCATGCGAGACTTTGATGGGCAAGTCCCCAATACAATGGAAAAGCTGTTAAAACTACCAGGAGTTGCCCGCAAAACTGCCAATGTGGTCTTAGCCCATGCCTATGGAATCAATGCAGGTGTAACCGTTGATACCCATGTTAAGCGCTTAACGAAAAAATTGGGGCTAACCAAATTTGATGAACCTCTCAAGGTCGAGCGGGATCTCATGGCACTATTGCCCCAACGGGATTGGGAAAACTGGTCGATCAGGATTATTTACCATGGTCGTGCGGTCTGTAATGCTCGTAAACCCGCCTGCGATCACTGCGAATTAGCGGATTTATGTCCATCGGCATCCGTGAACTAAAGCCATTTGCGCCGCGCGAAGCGCGGCGCAAATGGCGATATCGAACTCACGTTAAGTAAAGTGACAAAGGTACTTTCTTAGGTCAGTGGTTGTGAAGTTTTCTAAAGATACTCACTCTTTATGCTGTGACATCAGCGCTTATTCCCTAAAATGAAGACAAAATTCTACCTGCAATCTTTACTTAATAAAGACTTATGACAGATTTTGTAAAACCTTTCAAAAATGATCCCCAACTAGGGAATTTGTCTACTCCTATCAGCGATTCGGCAGTTGTTAGAGCTTTTATCGGTAACCTTCCTGCTTATCGTACAGGCTTGTCTGCTAGCCGTCGTGGTTTAGAAGTTGGCTTAGCTCATGGTTATTTCATCTATGGACCTTTTGCCTATTTTGGTCCTCTTAGAGACACTGAGTTAGGTGGTCTTGCTGGTTTGTTTGCAGCAGCAACCCTAGTTTTGATCTTGAGCGTTGGCTTGTCCTTGCATGGTCAAAGTGTAACCACACTTCAGTCTAGCTCTGCTGTTGATGCACCCGCTGACTTGGGTACACCTGCTGGTTGGAGCGAATTTGCTAGCAGCTTCTTGGTTGGTGGTGCTGGTAGTGTTGCATTTGCTTACTTCCTCAACTACCTAGAGCCATTCCAAAAGTTTATTCCTTTAATTTGGTCTTAAGTAATCTGAGGTGTTGTTAACTGCATCACCGAGATTAATTTCATCCCAAATTAAATTCTGAAATAATTCATATTTACTCAAGGAACCTCATAACCATGACTGGATACTACGCTCACTACTACGTTTCTTACATCTTCGTACCCCTCTTTGGTGTAATTCTCCCGATCGCTGCTATGGGCTTACTCTTCAACTACGTTGAAAACTAACGCATCTTTAGTGCCATTTTTCTAACCTGTCCTTTGTAATTTATTTTTTCATTTTTGCTAAGGTGATCGCCTTACAGCCAAAAGAGAGCTAGTACTAAGTACTAGCTCTCTTTTGGTTAATACCTCAAAATTGGTGGCTCGGCTTTGCCGAGCCACCAATTTTGCTTCTTTATTAAATCGCAGAACCCTTAAGATAGGGACATCCCTCCTGCGCTGCAATATTTTTTACATCTATGTCATACCTACGCTTGGCAATTACGGCTATTTTCGCGATCGCCTGTTTACTGGTTTCTCCGATGAATGCTCAAGCGGAAACCCTCTCCTTCAGCCACGCTCAGTTAAAAGGCAGGGATTTCTCAGGTAGAGTATTAGCGGGTTCAGGCTTTGCCAATGCCAATATGGAGGGGGCAAATTTTGAAAATGCTGATTTACGCGGATCTGTTTTTAGTGCCTCAATTTTACGCAACGCTAAGTTACAAGGGGCAGATTTTTCAGGGGGACTACTAGATCAAGCTGATTTTGCTAAAGCTGATCTTAGTAATGCGGTGCTAGTTGAGACAATTTTATTACGCAGCACCTTTGATTTTGTGAATATTGACGGAGCAGACTTCACCGATGCAATTATGGATGGTGGACAGCGCAAGTGGTTATGCACTAAAGCAAAGGGTATCAATTCTAAAACAGGGGTTAGCACTAGAGAATCTCTAGAATGTGACTAGCATACAAATATAGATAATTCAAATAAGAACTACAGCTTCGACTTCGCTCAGCTAGCTTACACCGATGGCTGAGCGGAGTCGAAGCCCCTCTGCAAATTATTTAAAACAACTATATTTGAAAGCGAGACTTTGTCTCGCTTTCAAATATTTGTATGGTTTTTAATTCAGCGTGTTGCGCTGTAATTGAAAAGCGATCGCCTAAAATCTAAGATTTCGGGAAACCGTCTAGATTTCACCCATGACTACATAACGCATACACCTTAAACTATCCTAGTAAACTGACAGTATTGATATTGCCGATCAAGTTTGTCTTGGTTGAACATATTGAAATCTGGTGTAGATTGAGGCATTGCGCGAGGGTATTAGTATGGTGTTTAACTGGTTTCGGCGAAAGTTTGATGATGACAAAGATGCACAAAATCAACCTGTAGAGCCAGCCCAAACAGAAGAAAAAGCGCCAGAAGCTGCAACCGTAGAATCTAGCCCTGCTCCTTCCCCCGCATCCCAAGATTTACTCAATTGGGCAAAGGCCGCCTATGCCAATGTGCAGCAACAGGCAGAAGTTACTGAGAATAAAGCACCTGAAGCTAGCGAACCAGAAATTGCTGAGCCAGAGGCACAGGCTAAGGAACCAGAGATTGCTGAAGCTATACCAGAAAATATTGCACCAGAAGCTAAGTCCGAAGAGCAGTCTGCTGATCCAGAAATTACTCAACCTGAAGTCGCTGAAGCAGTTGAGCCAGAAAGTCCTGAGTCTGAAGTTCTTGCGCCTGAAGCAAAGATTGAAGAGCCTGAAATTGTCGAAACTACATCAGAAAGCCCTGAGCTAGTTACTTCCACACCTGAGCCATCTTTAGAAATAGCACCCGAAGTAGAATCAACACCTGAAGCTCTTACTCCTGTCCCAGCCGATTCCACTATCGATGAAGAAATCACCCCAGAAGCTGAATCTGTACCTTTTTGGATGCAGTCCGAAAGCGATCGCCTTGCGCGGATCGCTGCCCTCGAAGCCACGGCAATCATTGAGCCAGAGCCAGAGGTTAAACCTGAAGTCAAGGTCAGACGTAAACCCACCATCGAATTTGACGAGAATTTCATCTGGTCAGCCGAGGTCCTCGCCTCCCAAGGTCGCCGCCCCGAAGAAATCTCCGTCGAAGAAATTACATGGCTGAATCGTCTGCGCCAAGGTTTAGATAAAACTCGTTTATCACTAGTCAATCAACTAAAAGCGATCGTCGGACAAGGCCCCCTCAGTGCAGACTCCGTTGATGACATCGAGGCATTACTCTTGCAAGCAGATGTAGGGGTAAAGGCAACCGATCAGATTATCTCGAAGCTGCAAGACAAACTGCGTAAGGAAGTATTGCCCCCCGAAGAAGCGATCGCCTATCTCAAACAAATTTTGCGCGATATGCTCGATGTCACGGCTCAGACTGGTGCATCCAACAAAGGCGAACCAATCCCGATGTTGATCCCCGAAAAGAATCAATTAAATATTTGGTTGATTACGGGCGTAAATGGTGCAGGTAAAACTACAACCATTGGCAAGCTGTCGCACCTCAGTGTCAAGTCTGGCTACAAAACCCTAATCGCCGCCGCCGATACTTTCCGCGCTGCTGCCGTCGAGCAAGTCAAGAGTTGGGGACAGCGATCGAATGTTGACGTAATTTCTAACCCTGCCCAAAATGCTGATCCTGCCGCCGTTGTCTTCGATGCAATTAGCGCCGCCCAAGCCAGAGGCACGGAATTATTACTCGTCGATACGGCAGGACGCTTGCAAAACAAAAAAAATCTAATGGAAGAACTCAGCAAAATTCGCCGTATTGTCGATAAAAAATCTGCTGATGCCAAAATTGAATCTTTGTTAGTCCTCGACTCTACACTTGGGCAAAATGGACTTAAACAAGCCGAAGTCTTTGCTCAATCCGCAGGGATCACTGGGGTAATTCTCACAAAACTTGATGGCACAGCCAAGGGTGGTGTGGCGATCGCCGTAGTCCAACAACTCGGCTTACCAATTCGCTTTATCGGTGCAGGTGAAGGGATTGAGGATTTGCGCCCATTTTCAAGTTACGAATTTGTGGAGGCTTTACTAAGTAATTAAGTAGCTGGGCATAATTAAAACCCAGAGCCAAAACCTGTGGCGCACGCTGTGCGTGCGCCACAGGTTTTGAGGTTTTATATTTAATTGCACCCACCTACTTAACTAATTTTAAAAAGTGAGAGATGCCAAGCGCAGCTCAATTTTTAAAATTAATCGTATTTTTTGCTCAACTAAGGCTAAACTGTTTGACTAAATTAGCTTTCGTAATTAGCTTCCCTATAAACCACCTAGCGTTGCAGCATTGGTATGTCTCTATCATTGCCACCTAGAAATAGATCACTCCCACCACAGCCAGATTTAGATAATGCGTCTGTGATGGTGATGAAAGATCTCAAAGACCTGCTCAGACGCATGAGTCAGGATCAAAATAAAATCCATGAGCTGCTTAGCTTCTTGGGTTACGCTCTCCGCAGCTTTAGTAATCTCAATCAATTTCTTGAATTAATTCCCCTCATCGCCAGTCGTGTAACTGACTCCGATGGTGGTGCGCTGATTTTATTTAAGGCAAGCGGGCAAATGCGTCTAGAGTCGCTGCATTGTCCAGAGCGCAATCAAGGGGGGATGAAAGCACAACAGGTACGAACCGCGATCGAGCGAGCAATTCAACAGGTTTTAACAGGTAGTCCCACAGCCCTTGATGAAATGGTCAGTCGCTATTTGGGGGCAGATGTACATTTATTTGGTACATCGGTATTAGTCAAAAATTCGGTGCGTGGTCGTCTTTATATATTTAGTCGCAAGCCTGATTATGTCTGGACAGATAACAAGCGGACTTTGATGCGTCTTGTTGCCGATCAAACCTCAGTGGGACTCGAAAATCATGAACTCACAACCGAATTAATAAAAAAAGAGCGTCAAGATCGGGAAATGGAGATTGGCGCAGAGATTCAACGACAACTTCTGCCACGCAATTGCCCAAAAATCCAAGGCATTGAGATCGCTGCACGATGTTCGACTGCTAGCCGTGTTGGGGGCGACTATTACGACTTTATCCCGATGCAAAAGGGCGATCGCTGGAGTTTTGTGGTCGGTGATGTCATGGGCAAGGGTGTCCCCGCAGGGCTGATCATGACCATGACAAGGGGGATGCTCAGAGCGGAAGTATTAAATAATCATTCTCCTAGCAAAATTTTGGAACATCTCAATGAAGTGATGTATGAGGATCTCGAAAAATCCCATCGCTTCGTGACCATGTTCTACTCAGAGTACGATCCTGCAACGCAGATGCTTTCCTTTAGTAATGCTGCTCATACACCCGCATTACATTGGCGCTCTAAAACTCGTAGTGTGCACGCCCTTGATACGATGGGCGCTTTAATTGGTCTAGAAGCAGGTTCTAAGTATGAAGAGCGTAGTACCCATCTCAATGTTGGTGATGTCGTCATTTATTACACCGATGGCTTCACCGAAGCCGCAAGTCCTGAAGGCGATCGCTTTGACGAAGAAAATCTCCGCAAGGCGCTAGACTGGGCTTGTCAGAATTGCTTCCCTCTTTCTGACGATGTCACACGTCCTCAGATGATTCTTGACTACATCTTCCAAGAAGTGCAAAACTTTATCGGAGAAGGTCATACTCATACAGATGATATGACCCTAGTAGTTTTGCATATCAATGACAAAGCTACTGTAAATTAACCCAATCCCAAAATATTATGCTTGATTTAGCTCAACATCTAGTGACTAACACTGACCTATCAGTGATTACGCCCTCTTCAATAAATGTTATGGATCTACATTCATACATAAATATGGATTTGATTGCCCAACAATTTAAGCAAGATGTCATGGGTGACATTAGTAAAGGTTGGGATGGTTTTGTGAAATCTGGTCAGATTTGGGCACTTTTGATTGGCACAGTAATTGGCTACTTATTTAGAAGCATCACGTACTCATAAAAGAAATTCATAAAATAAAAGCTCTAGTTATTACATAACTAGAGCTTTTATTTTGTAGTAATGGCGGGGGACGGATTTGAACCATCGACCTTCGGGTTATGAGCCCGACGAGCTACCAGGCTGCTCTACCCCGCGTCGTTTGCGCTTAGCTAATATAACATAATTCTAGTTAAATGCAAGCACTTTTTGGGATTTATTTGAATGTGGTGGGAAATGCCCCTCCGCAACGCCGTCTTACCTCAGTTGTTTGACCCGGTAAAACCAGGTGGAGCCGAAGCGCTGCGCCTAACTTAAAGTGCCCAGATGCAAGTCTGGTTTACTGCGGCGAAGACTGCGAAGACTCCTTAAAAACGATTATCGATCAAGACACATTATCGGTAGTCACGCACGCCACAGAGGAGCTTATTAAAAGTATACATTAAGTAGAGATGACGATAGCCTCCTCTACTTATTAATGTCATTTCGGATTAAGCTAGCAAATTTTCAAAGTCCAAAAGTAAAAGCCTTGCTTAGCAAGGCTTTTACTTTTGGACTTTGAGAGAGAGCTTGCATAGCAAACCCTCTCTCAAAACCCATTTCAAATTATCCCGAACTTGCGTTACTTAATAATATTGTCGGCTAACCAATAGACTAGAGGGGCGATCGCTAAAGCAGGTAAAAAAGAAGCAACTCGGACTTTGGCTAACTCTAATAAATTTAAACCGAGTCCCAATAGCATCAATCCACCGACTCCAGTAATGATCAGTACTGGTTGAGCATTGGCAGGATCGGGTAGGCTTTGGGCTAAGTTTCCTGCAAGGACTGACATAAGCCCTTGATAAAACCCAACAGGTAAGGCGGAGAAACCCACACCGATTCCATAGGTGCTTGCAAATACGATTGAGATAAACCCATCAAGGGCTGATTTCAAGGCTAGCAGGTTGTTATCACCAGTCAGTCCATTATTGAGACTACCAATAATTGCCATTGGTCCAATACAAAACAATAAACTCGCCGCAACAAATCCTTCGGTAAATTTCCCCTTTCCCTTAAATTTTGCTTTTAACCAATCGCCAATATTTTCTAAATGCTTCTCAATCTGACTGAGTTCACCAATTATCCCCCCAATGATTAAGGCAATCAGCGATAGGATCACACCATCTAAAGCCCCTGCTTTGACCTTGAGTAAACTGTTTGCCATGTTGATACTGACAAACATGGTGATTAAGCCGATCGCTTGTTTGAGAATGGGTAACACTTGGGAAAGAAAGCGCCCACGCAAGATCAGGCCTAAACTTGTGCCACAGGCGATCGCAAAGATATTAATCCAAGTACCACTGGTCTTTGTCCAAAAATCTAGCATTGTCTATTGCTACTCGGCATTTCAATTTCAATATTATGAATCAGAGAGGACTTAGATTGTTTGTACTGTAGTGAAGCCACACTACAAAGCTTTTATAGACAAAAATCAATGCTTTAAACAGCTTAAAATCTATGGTTTGAGTATATTTACTGGCGATCCCCACATAACAATTTTAGTTTTTTAATACTCCTGTAAACCTTTGCAACTTTTTAACCAGTCTCTTAGTGTTAGTAAATATAGTAAAGAGAATTCATTTATTTAGATCGTGTTGCGATCGCCCAATTTTTGATATCAGTCAGGGCTTTGCCCTCTAGCCAATTCAGGGCATAGCCTTTTTAACAAATTAGGGATTTAGCCCAATAGGAGAGCAAAACATGGCTCTAGAGCCTTGCACAGAAGTTCCTGCCACCAATATTAAGAAGAGCAATACCGATCTCTCTGTACTTAAAGAAAGAGGACAGAGGGAAGTTTTTTGTGGCTTGACGGGAATCGTCTGGCTACATCGCAAAATGCAGGATGCGTTTTTTCTGGTGGTAGGCTCACGTACCTGCGCCCATTTGATTCAATCTGCGGCTGGAGTAATGATTTTTGCTGAGCCGAGATTTGGTACAGCGATCCTTGGTGAAAGGGATCTAGCTGGTCTTGCGGACGCAAATGAAGAGCTAGATCGCGTTGTCGATCAGTTATTAGAGCGTCGCCCCGATATTGGTACTCTCTTTCTAGTGGGATCATGTCCCTCTGAAGTCATTAAGCTCGATCTCGCCAAAGCTGCTGAACGGCTTAACCATCGCTTTTTCCCAAAAGTCAGAATCCTCAATTATTCAGGTAGTGGCATTGAAACGACCTTTACTCAAGGCGAAGATGCTTGTTTAGGATCGATGGTTCCTGTACTGCCCCATAGTCAAGACGAGCCTAGCCTAATGGTGGTAGGTAGTCTGGCGGATGTGGTGGAAGATCAGTTTCAACGACTATTTGACAAGTTAGGCATTGGTCCTGTTTATTTCTTTCCCCCTCGTCGTGCTGCCCAATTACCCCCCATTGGGAAAGGGACAAAATTACTATTAGCCCAGCCTTTTCTTAGTGATACTGTGCGATCGCTAATTTCCCGTGGTGCAACATTATTACCATCACCCTATCCTTTTGGTATTGAAGGTACTACTGCATGGCTGAAAACAGCAGCAGATGCTTGGAATATTGATCACGAGCGTTTTGAAGAAGCAATCGCCCCTCAAGTGAATCGTGCCAAAATTGCCCTAGAGCGCTACCGTCAAGCACTAACAGGTCGTAAGGCATTTCTCTTCCCCGATTCGCAATTGGAAATTCCTTTAGCACGTTTCCTCTCAAGAGAATGTGGCATGGAACTAGTCGAAGTAGGCACACCTTATATTGATCGCCTGTTAATGGATACCGAAATTAATCTATTACCAGTCGGTACGGCTCTTTCGGAAGGTCAGGACGTGGAAAAGCAGCTAGATCGCTGTCGTGAGGCACGACCTGATATTACTGTCTGCGGTCTAGGACTTGCGAATCCCCTCGAAGCTGAAGGTATGGCTACGAAATGGTCAATTGAATTAGTATTTTCGCCAATTCACGGTTACGACCAAGCCGCCGATTTGGCAGAGTTGTTTGCCCGTCCCCTTGAGAGACGCAGAAGACTCACTGTGTAAGTATTAGAGTACTTTGCGCTCTAATACTTTGTATGTTTTTTATTGAGATAAACTATGGAACTAACCCTCTGGACTTATGAAGGTCCTCCCCATGTGGGAGCAATGCGAATCGCTACAGGCATGGAAGGAGTACATTATGTACTTCATGCGCCGCAGGGCGATACTTACGCTGATTTGTTATTTACGATGATCGAACGACGCGATCGCCGTCCTCCTGTCACCTATACAACTTTCCAAGCTCGCGATCTTGGTGGTGATACTGCCGAGATGGTAAAGACCTCAGTGCGCGATGCTTACGAACGCTTTAAGCCTCAGGTCATGCTAGTTGGCGAAAGTTGCACAGCCGAATTGATTCAGGATCAACCAGGCTCATTAGCGAAGGGAATGAAATTACCGATCCCCATTGTCAGCTTGGAGTTGCCAGCCTATTCCAAAAAGGAAAATTGGGGTGCGAGTGAAACTCTCTATCACCTAGTTCGCACTTTACTTTTACCCCTTGTACCGCCCCCAAATACGCACAAACCTAAACGCGAAGCGCATATTCGTCCGAAAGCAAATATCATTGGACCTACAGCCTTAGGTTTTCGGTGTCGTGATGATATTCGGGAAGTAATTAAGTTATTGGCAGAAATAGGTGTCGATGTAAATGTAGTCGCACCGATGGGCGCAACCCCCGATGACTTGTTACGGATTCCCGATGCTGATTTTAATATTTGTCTCTATCCTGAAATTGCTCTGACCACTTGCAATTGGCTCCAGCGCAGTTTCGGACAGCCAACTATTAAGACTGTACCGATTGGGGTTGGCGCAACCCGTGACTTTATTGCCGAAATTGGTAAGGTTGTGGAGATTGATGTCAGTGAAGCGCTAAAGAGATCGCAATCTGACACTTTGGGGAACTGGGATGTTTCGCGCCTATCTTCAGCAAATAATCCTAATGCTTCACGGTTGCCTTGGTACTCGCGATCGGTGGATTCTACTTATCTGACGGGTAAGCGGGTATTCATCTTTGGTGATGCGACCCATGCCCTCGCCGCCGCCAGAATTGCCACCGAGGAATTAGGATTTACACTCGTAGGCATTGGCACGTATAGCCGTGAATTTGCGCGCGAAGTGCGCGAAGTTGCTAAAAAGCACGGACTCGAAGCCGTGATTAGTGATGACTATCTTGCTGTAGAAGCCAAAGTTGCTGAAGCCGCTCCAGAACTAGTGCTTGGCACTCAGATGGAGCGCCACATTGCCAAACGCTTGGGTATCCCTTGCGCGGTAATTTCTGCACCAATCCATGTTCAAGATGTACCTGCCCGTTACTCACCGCAAATGGGTTGGGAAGGTGCAAATGTGATTTTTGATAGCTGGGTACATCCTTTGATGATGGGTCTAGAAGAACATTTGATTGGGATGTTCCGTGAAGACTTTGAGTTTGCGGAAGGTCATATGAGCCATCTGCATACTGCTCCATCTCAGGATTCACGACGCGAATCATTAGTAACAGAACAGGCGATCGCTGCGACAGGTAGCTCTAACCAAGCTGTACTCACACCTGTTGCTCAAGCAGTTGCCCAAACAGTTGATGGCATTACTTGGAGTGTGGATGGTGAAGCTGAGTTGAAGAAGATTCCCTTCTTTGTACGCGGCAAAATCAAGCGCAATACCGAGAAGTTTGCGAGCGATCATGGCATTAGCACGATCACTCTCGAAACTCTCTACGAAGCAAAAGCAGCGATCGGTAAGTAACTTTATTGAGGCGCTATGCGCCTCAATAAATAAAAAATTATTTTTACATTAGGAGTTTATTTTGGTAGTTGCAAACGTTCGTCCCCCCGTTGTTAATAAAGGCGAAGATGGCGAAGGCAGTCTTCAAGTGCATCAAGACCCATCAATGGTGATTGAAGGAGCTTTGGTTATTGCTGTCTATGGTAAAGGCGGTATCGGTAAATCCACCACTTCCTCCAATCTGTCAGCAGCTTTCTCTCATCTAGGTAAGCGCGTATTACAAATTGGTTGCGATCCCAAACATGACAGCACCTTTACTCTCACCAAGAGAATGGTTCCTACTGTTATCGATATTCTTGAAACCGTTAACTTCCATTCCGAAGAATTACAAACTGATGACTTCATGTTTGAAGGTTATAATGGCGTAATGTGTATCGAGGCAGGAGGTCCCCCAGCAGGTACTGGTTGCGGCGGCTATGTCACAGGTCAAACTGTGAAACTTCTCAAAGAGCATCATTTACTCGAAGATACCGATGTGGTCATTTTTGATGTACTAGGTGATGTAGTCTGCGGAGGATTTGCAGCACCATTACAACATGCCCATTACTGTTTGATCGTTACTGCTAATGACTTCGACTCGATCTTTGCGATGAATCGGATTGTGGCGGCGATTCAATCGAAAGCGAAGAACTATCGTGTGCGTCTCGGCGGCATCATTGCCAACCGTAGCGAAGGAACTGATCAGATTGATAAGTTTAACGAGCGGGTAGGCTTGAAGACTCTGGCGCATTTCCGTACTGTTGATGCAATCCGTCGCAGTCGTTTGAAAAAATGCACAGTCTTTGAAATGGAACCCGATCCTGAGGTTTTAGAAGTCCAGCAAGAATATCTCAAGCTGGCGAAGGGGATGTTAGAAAACGCTGAGCCTTTATATGCTCAACCCCTCAAGGATCGCGATATTTTCGACCTCCTTGGTTTTGACTAATCATCAAAAAAGCCCTCGCTGAGCGAGGGCTTTTTGTTTTAGCAGAGATTTGATTGTTGTCTAACGCTTTTTGATATCTTTTGCCATATTCAGGAAGATATCCATGCTGGAATCCACGCGAGTGTTGCTTAGTTTTGGTTCAAATTTAGGGGTGGGAGCCGATTCAGAAGTTTTGCTGCTCGTAACTTCTAGTTCAGAACCTTCAGTCTTTTCGGTAGCAGAAACGATTTCTACAACTTTTGCTCCCTGAACACCATTAACGGTTGGGAATGTTTTTTTAACAGCCTTGGGTGTACGCATGTAGTCAATATCACCAAAGGTTTTAGCAGAATCTGCGTCTAAGAAGTATGAATCTCCTGATTTCTCAGAGTCATTGCTTTGATCTTTTTTGCCAAATAATCCGAAAAGTGCCATATATTTGTTCCTTTTGCCTAAAGTTATGGGGAATTTGTATTTATATTGCGGTATGTAACATTTTAGCAATATAAATCTATAAAAATAAATAAATTGACAAATAAAGCACGAAAACCCAGAACTTTAGACAACTACTAGATTTTTCTAGGAATTTCTATAGCAATGAAAGAGATAAACAAATCAAAAACAAAAAAACAAGTAGCGGCGCGATCACCGCTACTTGTTTTTTTGTTTAAACTTCACAAGCTTGAACTGACGCTACAGCGCGTTGCGCTGAATTAAAACCTAGAGTAAGTTTTGAAAGCGCAGCGAAGCTGCGCTTTCAAAACTTACTTTAAGCTTCAACAGGCTGTAATGAAATTTCTAATTGATTAGAGTTTGAAAATTCCAGTAATGCTTTAACCATTGCAATAATTCATCCTCATTAGTGGCAATACGTTCTAAAGGGACAAAAATCATCGGATTGAGCTTTGAGCCGATAAATGCAGCTCGTACGTCAGTATGTAAACCAATCAGTAATTTAGTCGGATGTTGAGTTGTTTTATTAGGTATAGGCAATACCAAGTTCAACACAAGCCCCTTCATCTGGAACACGACCATCGAGTACGAACAGGAATATGTCTGACTGATTGCCTGATTTTTGTAGTGTCAAGCTGAAACATAGTTAGCCTACGTTCCTCTTTTGACATTTGTTTATAGGGTGGTTGATCTCCCTTAACACCATCGCGCTGAGGCAAGAAAACTTGATAGCCAATTTGCTCTAACTTTGTAGTTAATGACTGATTAAAAGAGCATTCGGCTTGTGAAAATAGGGGAGCAGCGAAGTAAATGAGCATAGGCAGAATTAAAAATACAACCTATTGAGTAAAGATTTCTTGACCGTGAATCACAGTATGTAATTGCCAAGTGGATTCTGTATCGGGATAATCGAGGCGGAAATGTGCGCCTCGACTTTCAGTACGAAATAGGGCAGATTTGACTAGTAAGTAGGCAAAGTCAATTAGGTTATGGGTTTCTGCCCAGAGGCGCGTTTTGCTCCGCAAGGTGGAAATTTCTTGTTGTAGGTTTTGGATTTGGTCGATCGCAGTTTCCATCGCCTCAGCATTACGACAAATCCCTGCCGATCGCCATGTTAACTCCCGTAATTCTTGGCGAATAGTAGCGATTCGCTCTTGGGATGCCGCATTAGTATTAATGTCTGGAAACTTCAAGGCATCAATGGTGAAGTCAATCTGAGGATCACTGATTTGCTCGCTCTTTCGTTGAATCAAATCCTGAGCTACTTTTTCGGCGAGACGTACCCCAAAGACAAAACATTCTAAAAGGGAATTACTTGCTAGACGATTTGCGCCATGAACACCTGTGCTAGAGCTTTCACCAACTGCATATAAACCTGTAATGGAACTTGCTCCCCATGTGTCAGTCACGATCCCACCCATGCAGTAGTGAGCAGCAGGTGTGACGGGGATCGGTTGCGAGAAAAGATCAATATGCCATTTTTGACAAATTTTGATGATGTTGGGAAAACGATAGGCAATGTGATCGCGATCAATGGGTGACAAGTCTAAAAATACAGTCGGTTCGCCAGTCTTTTGTAAATGTTGAAAGATGGCTCGGCTGACAACATCGCGAGGTGCAAGTTCTCCCTGTGGGTGATATTCAAAGGCAAAGCGATCGCCATTGTGGTCTATTAAATGTGCTCCCTCGCCGCGCACTGCCTCACTAATTAAAAATCTCGGTGCGCCTTCAATGGCTAGAGCCGTGGGATGAAATTGCACAAATTCGAGATCCCGTACCTTCGCGCCTGCTCGCCATGCGATCGCAACACCATCACCAGTACTGGCAGGAGGATTAGTATTTTGTGAAAAGACCTGTGCGCCACCACCTGTTGCCAGAACGGTTACAGGAGCTAATAAACCGATTAATTTGTCAGGATCTTGTTTCAACTCAACGCAGGATACACCGACACAGCGATCGCCTTCTGGAGACTTCTCTAACAATAAATCCAGAACTAAAACCCCTTCTAAAACCTGAATATTAGGACGATCAACCACTCTTCTTGCCAAGGTGCTCACCAGTTCCCGTCCTGTGGCATCGGCAGCATGGAGAACCCTTCGCCGTGAATGCGCCGCCTCTAGCGTTAGGGCAAGCGACTTATCCTGTAAGCGATCGAAATCAACCCCAAATTCTAAAAGTTTATGGATTTGAGGCTTAGCTTTGCTAACTAAAACTTCAACAGCTTCGCGCTCACATAATCCTGCACCTGCGCGTAAGGTATCTTCGATATGAAGATTAATTGAGTCATTGCGATCAATTACTGCGGCAATTCCACCCTGAGCCCAGTCACTCGCGGAAATGGTCAAGTTGTCCTTGGTAATCAGCGCAATTTTCCAATCCTGTTCTTGAGTCGTAGGATGCTCTCCCAACGAGTCAGACAAAGACAGGGCAGTATATAAACCTGCTGCACCGCCACCAATTACAATTGCATCAAATTTTCTAAATTCCACGCTTGATCGCCCTTCATTGCGATCGCTACTATATAGCTTTTTGCAAATCCCTAGATTACAAAAATTTAAAAGCCTTGCTAAGCAAGGCTTTTAAATTTTTTCCTAATTGAATGCTGAATCAGCACTTAGACCTGACTCTTATTGTCTTGAAACAGAAATACAGCCTACAGAACTACAGTCTGTAGTTAGCATTGTTAATGCGCTCACGAACCATCGACTCATCGGGTCTCTTGAGGGTGAATTTGTCAGCGTTAGACTTGAGAATTTCTTTTTGGGTATCGCTCAATCCTGCAATGTTTAAAACCTCATCAAAGGATTGGTAGGGAGCGTTATCAATGATGATGCGTCCCAAAGTGGGATACATACCACGCACTTGACGGAAAGTGTTGATATTCGCATTATTTAAGTCAATTTTGCTAAGGTCTTGCGTATAAAAATTAGTTGGAGGTAATTCGTCGGCAAATGCAGCGTTACTACCAAAAGAACCTAAAAAGCCAGTTGTCCAAATTGACGCGATCGCCACTAATAAAACAGAAAAGCGTATCAGTGCTTTCATGCCTAAAATCTCTCTATTAAAAAAAATAATTTATTCACTTTCGAGATTAGCAGAAAATTGCAAACCCCTAGCCACAGGTTCTCCAAATCGATGATATGTAAACAATTATCTCTATTTGTTAACTTCTCTTTACAAATCTTCAAATAGACTCAAAGCTACTCAAATCAGCTAAATACCTGATGCTGTAATGATCCCAGTCTGAATTATCAGATTTCCTGCAATTGGCTAGGTTTAAGTAACTATAAATAACTGCAAACTCTCTAAGTGACCGTAGGTACAATGACTGTCTAGAAAATGGGTGGGTAATTACAACGGTTACTTTTGATTATGTTAAGTCTCGAAAACTTCCCTTGGCTCACGTTTATCATCGCCTTCCCCATACTTATGTCCCTCTTAGTTGCCTTTGTGCCAGACAAAGGGGACGGCAAAACCATTCGCTGGTTTTCGCTAGTTGTGGGACTGATTGACTTCGCGGCGATCGCCTATGCCTTCTGCACGAAGTATGACTACAGCAACCCCAATCTACAACTCGTCGAGAAATACGCATGGGTTCCCGATCTGGGGCTAAATTGGTCAGTCGGCGTTGATGGACTCTCGATGCCCTTGGTCATGCTGACTGGATTTATCACCACATTAGCAATCTTGGCATCCTGGCCCGTCACACTGAAGCCACGATTATTCTATTTCTTACTTCTATCAATGTATGGCGCACAGATTGCCGTCTTTGCCGTACAGGATATGCTGCTGTTTTTCCTGACATGGGAATTAGAGCTAATCCCCGTTTACCTCTTGCTATCGATTTGGGGGGGCTATAAGCGTCTCTACGCCGCTACCAAGTTTATTCTCTACACAGCGATCGGCTCTCTGTTTATCCTTGTTGCAGGGCTTGCCATGGCATTCTATGGCGATACGATCTCCTTTGATATGCAAACCCTTGCTAACAAAAACTATCCCCTCACCTTCCAGCTACTTGCCTATGGTGCATTCTTGATTTCCTACGGGGTCAAGTTGCCAATTTTCCCTCTGCATACGTGGCTACCTGACGCGCATGGTGAAGCGACAGCCCCCGTCCACATGCTCCTTGCAGGTATTCTTTTGAAAATGGGTGGTTATGCCCTGATGCGGATGAATGCAGGGATGTTGCCTGAAGCCCATGCGTACTTTGCCCCCATCCTCGTAATTTTGGGGATCGTGAATATTATCTACGCTGCTCTTACCTCCTTTGCCCAGCGCAGCCTCAAACGCAAAATTGCCTATTCATCAATTTCCCACATGGGCTTTGTGCTGATCGGTTTAGCTTCATTTACCGATCTCGGAACAAGTGGGGCAATGTTGCAAATGATTTCCCACGGACTCATCGGCGCAAGCTTATTCTTCCTTGTGGGAGCAACCTACGATCGCACGCATACCCTGATCCTCGATGAGATGGGCGGAGTCGGTCAGCAGATGCCGAAAATCTTTGCTATGTTTACCACTTGCTCCCTTGCATCCCTTGCGCTCCCTGGGATGAGCGGATTTGTTGCTGAGGTCATGGTATTTGTGGGCTTTGCCACTAGTGATGCCTATAGCGGCACTTTTAAAGTAATTGCTATCTTGCTCATGGCAGTGGGTGTCATCTTAACGCCTGTCTATCTGCTGTCGATGTTGCGTGAAATTTTCTATGGCAAAGAAAATACTCAGCTCACATCTCATCAAGAACTTGTAGATGCGGAACCTCGCGAAGTGTTTATCATCGCTTGTCTTTTGATTCCCATCATTGGTATCGGTTTCTATCCCAAAATCGTTACCCAAATGTACGATTCAACCACAACTCAGTTAGCTGGTGTCCTCCGTGATGCAGTGCCAGTATTAGCTAATAAACGTGACAACAAACGTTTAGCAGCAATACAAGCGCAACCTGCACCGAGCTTGACTAAATAACAACAAAGAAGGTTCGCTTAGCGAACCTTCTTTGTTTCTAACGGTAAATTTGTTGATCTGCGTACTTGCGCCATGTCTAAGCTGTTGAAATTTCAGTTTAAAAGTATTACCCATCGCTTGATCTTTAGCTGTGTGGTGTCAGCGATCGCTATTTATGGAATTTCCTATTGGCACGCCCGTCAATTGCTGAAAAGTACGTTAGACAATTGGGTGCTGGGGTTTGCTCAATCACGGGTTAATGAGATTGCCCATGAACTTGATAGCAAATTATTAGCGATCGAAAAACAAGCGCTTAATCTCACACGATCGCTTCAAGCTCCAACTGCAAATTTCAATCCTAATTCTCAAAATAATTTAGAGCCACAACTCCAAATTGCCCTAGATCAACTATTCGCGCAACCACAGGTACAGGCGATCGCCTTAGTTGATATTCCTCAAAGTATTACAGATACTGCCAACAAGGGTTGGCAATATAGTCGGCAAGAGCAATTTCGCAATCTCGATCAAAATCTAGCTACCAATTGGTTAGCTCGATGTCAAAGCGATCGCCATACAAATGATCAAATAAATTCTCAGGTTAAGCAGCAGGTTTTTTGGACAAAACCACATTCTCTCAATAATGGTTCAGCGCAATTCAGCACTACCTATTGCATCGTGCTAACCCAAGCGACCAATCCTGCTACGACCAGAATCTTAGCGATCACCATAGATTTGGATTGGCTCAAGGCAATGCTGAACCAGCAACCCTCCGTACAGTCCGATCAAGCATCCTATGAAACATCCGATTTGGAGGTTAGCGAACCTTTTGCGATCGCGCCATTAGCAGCACCAGATCAACAATGGCTAGTCAAACCTAACAACTCAGAGTTATTCAAATCTTTGCAATCTTCGCAACAGGCATTGGTTAATCATATTAATGACGCTCTTCGCCAAAGCTCGCAAATTTCAATCAATAATTTCCAAAATAAGGTTATTGCTAAAACTATCGATTCTACGGATTGGATCGTTGGCATTGTGATTTCTGAGGAAAAGTTAGAGAAATTACGACAGAAACATCTTTGGATCGTCATTTTCTCCATGTCTAAAGATATGGTGCTGATGTGTGTGGTAATTGCTTTGATCTCCCAATTGACCACTCGTCCCCTCCGCGCCTTAAATGCAAGTACGGAGGAAATGGCAAAAGGCAATCTTGATACTAATTTGCCCCCTGTTACTTCCAATGATGAAGTGGGGAGATTAACCCAATCATTTCGCCGAATGCGGGATTCTCTACAGCTTTATATCCATGATTTGCAAGAGACTACTGCTGCCAAACAGAAGTTAGAGAGTGAACTCTCGATCGCAGCTGAAATCCAGCGCACCATGCTACCCCGAACGAGTACTGTTAATAGTGTCAATTCTCCCTATGATATTTCCGCAGTCCTCAAGCCTGCAAGGATCGTAGGTGGCGATCTCTATGATTTCTTTTTGCTCGGTAGCGATCGCCTCTGCTTAATTATTGGCGATGTTGCTGACAAAGGTTTTCCATCAGCTTTACAAATGGCGCGTACCATCACCTTAATCCGCACCCTCAGTAAAGCTTTTAGTACACCCACAGAAATCCTACGGACTGTGAATATCGAACTATGTAAAGAGAATGAAGACTGCCTATTTGTGACAGTGTTTTGTGGTGTATTAGAACTGCAATCTGGTCGGTTTACCTATGCGAGCGGTGGACATGATGCACCGATATTAGTAAGCGATCGCCATGTACAGTATCTTGATTTGGAAACCATGCCCCCCTTGGGACTCTATGAAGATTCAGAATTTACCCAGCATGAATTTATGCTGCTACCTAATGATTTAATTCTGTTTTATACTGATGGGATTACGGAAGCATTGAACTCTGAAGGGGAGCTATTTTCAGATACAAGGTTATTGGAAATGATTACTTCCTATCCACCCACTAACCCCACCAAAGCGGTTCGCACCATTCAGCATTTTTGTCAGCAATTTGTGGGTAATGCTCCCCAATCCGATGATATTACGCTCTTGGCGATGCAGTACCTCCCATCAAATCCTTTTGCGGAAGTAGCTAATGTTATGGAATGGAACTTAACACTGAATAGTGAAATTACGGAACTAGAGGAATTAAAACAAAAGCTTGGACAAATTTTGCATGAGGCAGCGCTGCCAGTTGAGTTAATTGAAAATGCTCAGCTAATTGCTGAAGAAATTGTGGTCAATATTATTCAGTATGGCTATGACAATCGTAGGGATGGTTCAATTGACTTGCGGATTGAAATAACTGATCAAAAGCTAACTATGACTTTTGCCGACAGTGGCAAGCCTTTTAACCCTCTCACTGAGCTATCCACACCCGATTTAGAGCGTGACGATGATCAGCGATCGCTCGGTGGCTTTGGCTTTTTCTTAGTCCAAGAGCTATCTGATCATTTAGATTACGCCTACCGCAGTGGCAAGAATATACTGACGGCTAGTCAGTCAATTTGTAAATAGCCCAGCATAGTTATAAACCAAACCCAAATTGCTGTTTCGCACGCTATGCGAAACAGCAATTTGGGTTTGGGGTTTACTTATACCTAACTACTTTTGCTAACTGGAGTTTAGACTAAAAAAGGTAAAAAAGGCAGAGTAAAAGAGATACAAACTGCCTAAAGTAGATGAAAAGTAAAGAGACATCTACAGCCATGATTATTGATAAACTACAAGACTTTCGTCAACAGGTATATAGATTTTTAGGGAACGGACGGGATGCAATATTTGACTTGATGGATGCAGTATTGACCAGTCCGAGAGTGAAATCATTTGTAGAATTATCGTTATCCGCAGTGTATCGAAGAAAATGGTCAAGTCTGTATGAATCATTAAAAGACAGTCGCCCCAACCGAGGCAGGATAAGACGGTTATGTGTGGAACAAATACCCAAAGACATCCGCCCTTTGCTAGCAGGAGACCATACAGGATGGGGAAGACCCCATGCCAAAACGCTAAAAGACAGGAGTTTTGTGCATCAACCGAATTTGGTAGAAGGGAACAAACCGATCGTGTTAGGGCATGACTACAGCACCTTGGCATGGATACCAGAGATGACAGGGAGTTGGGCAATCCCGTTATGTCACGAGCGGATCAGTAGTTTTGAGACAGCAGGGCAAAGAGCCGCATTCCAACTGAGTCAAGTATGTCGAGATTTAACGGTAAGACCAATCGCTACTTACGACAGTGAATATGGCAGTGCCGTCTTTATGAATTTGACTGAGGATATCCCTGCCGATTTACTAATACGTCTACGTCCTAACCGATGCTTATACAAAGCCCCTGCGCCCTACAGTGGTTATGGTCGTCCTCGTAAGCATGGGGATAAATTCCAACTTGCCAATGCTGATAGTTGGGGAGAGCCATCGGCAACTTTTAGCTTAGAAGATGAGACGGTTGGACAGGTGCAAATCCAGCAATGGTCTAACTTACACTTTCGGCAAGCAGCCCAACGACATATTCAAGTTATTCGAGTTACACATTCTCATTGCTCTGGTTTGTGGTTAGCTTGGGTGGGTGAACAGATGCCGACTTTAGACTCCCTTTGGCGCTTGTACTTACGTCGTTTTGCCATCGACCATTGGTATCGTTTTGCCAAACAAAGATTACATTGGACTCTTCCCCATTTGTTGACTCCTCAGCAAGCTTTGCGTTGGAGTGACCTTATGCCTTTACTCTCTTGGCAATTGTGGTTGGCTCGTCAACTGGTTATTGATACTCCTTTGCCTTGGCAGAAACCTCAAACCAATCTTAATTTTGGTCGAGTCGCTCAGGGCTTTGCCGCACTTTTGGTCAGGATTGGCTCTCCTGCTTGTTCTCCCCAACCTCGTGGTAAGTCTCTCGGTTGGAAATCTGGACGCAAGCGTTCTCCTTTTTCTCGCTTTCCTGTCGTCAAAAAACGAGCTTCTCGCTCGAAAAAGGTCAATCAAGACTACCTTAATTCCTAACTTTCAATATTCTCTTTTTCTCTCTCTTGCTTTTTCTCAGTTCTCCGTTTTCTGGGTCACTTTTTCCTGCTCTTTTTCTGATTCTCTTAATCAACTTAGTCTAAATTCCAGATAGAGAGTTTGCTCAGCAAACTCTCTATCAAAGTCAGTTTTAAATGCGTTAATCTCCCAAATTTTGGGTACAAAAAAAGCCTCGCTAAGCAAGGCTTTGATTTTTTTCTTTTTTGATGGGCCGAGCTGGATTTGAACCAGCGTAGGCGTAGCCAGCGGATTTACAGTCCGCCCCCATTAACCACTCGGGCATCGACCCTTTGCTTAGATGTTTTCCAAGCGAATCTAATCATATACACTTATTGCACTACTGACAAGAGTAATTTCAAAAAAAATTAAAATACTTACCACCTCTATAAACAAAACCGAAAAGATGAGTGGCGGTGCTTCGCGCCGCCACTCATCTTTTCGGCAATCCTCGAAACCCGAGCGCGATCGCACTTAAGAAAATGATCCCCATTAAACCCGCTAGGGGATTACCATTTATCCCCGTCACCCACTCGGGTACAATCCCCGTGGGCTTGAGCAAATGCGTAGTATTGACGATGTAATAACACCAAACCAGACCGCCATGTAAACCGATCGCTACACCTAAACGTCCTTCACATCGCCACCTCGCCAACACCAGCGCAATACTGAGAATTACTAAACCTACAAATTGACTCCATGTAGCCAGTACAACATCTAGAGGTTTGATGAAATGCAGAATGGCAAAAAAAAGGCTTGCCGCAATAAGCGCAGTCTTTTGAGAATAGTCGCGCTCTAGTTCTGACAAGATCCAACCACGAAATAGCATCTCCTCCGCAAATCCCACCCCGATCGCTGTTAATAGTCCGGGTGCAATCGCGCCCTGCCAGTCCACAAAATACATCCCAAGGGTTGGTAACAATCTTGCTGATAAAGGTAGCCAGTTGACTGTTTGCAAAGTTAGCCAACCAAACCCCACTTGCAACGCCATAAAAACACATAAAGTGACGCTGCCCAAGCTCAGACCAAATAAAAAATCGCGTCCGTTTTTGACCGTAAAAGACAATCCGTAATAGCGGAAGGGATGGCTATATTTAGAGATCTTGTGACCCCACCACCAAATCAATCCTAAAAACTCGCAATACAACAAAATGGTCAGTGCTATCCCTACAGACTCTCCCCAAAGCAGATACATCGGTGCAGCGATCGGTAGCCAGATAGCCAGTAAGGTCAACAAAAATAAGATGATCCGCACAGGGGCTTGATAGGAATTTAAGCGAGAAATTAAGCGATCGAAGTTCACAACAAAATAAGGTAGGACTATTACTAAGAACAATCCTACCTTTTGGACAATCAATAAAAAGCTCTGATAAGGCTCTTGCGGATATAAAGATGCCCCACCAAATTTATCTAGCTTCGACTTCGCTCAGCTAACGTTGGCTGAGCGGAGTCGAAGCCATAGGTACTTCAATTAATAGCAAGTCCCTAATCAGCATTTTCCTTACTCTTCTGGCTCGATTGTGCTAGTTAATCCTTTACTTTGTAACCCTTCACAATAAAACTCTGCATGTTCTTGCACACAGGTAATTACTAATGCACAACCGTTAGAATGCGCCGCCATCATAATATCGACAGCCTGTGGTTGCGTTAAACCATTGACAACCTGCATTAAGGTTTGGACAACATATTCCATGGAATTGTAATCATCGTTATGCAGTAAAACTCGATATCTAGGGGCAATTTTGCGTATGGTTGTAGGACGAGTAATAGTTTCGGTAGACATAATCTAGGGTTTGCCTCCAGCAAGGATGAATTTATGGGTTTAAATAATTACGCAATTAAAGTTTGGTGCATTAAGAGGGATGAGAGTGTTTGCATATATGCGCTGTAGATAACACACCAGCCGATCTCATGTCTGCATAGTAGACCTGAACATTGAGATTTTAATAATACTTAATACATGACTACATATTATAAATACGAATCCCAAAAATGTGAAGTACAGATCGAGAGATCAATTTTCTTTAGGAATAGAGCAACCAGTCAAATTTGCCAATCCCTAAGCCAAAATATAAAGCGATCGCCACGATGAATAGCACAACGGAACCAATCATCAACACATAATCAGGGGTGGTTAATGCGGACTCATGTAAATAGGTACGCTGGGAACTCCCCGAAAAAGCTTTGGACTGGAGGACGATTTCTAGCTTTTGGGATTTAGAGAGAGAATTTAAAATTAAAGGTACAGCGACTTTCGCGTAAACCTGCGCCTTTTGAAATAATCCCATCTTCTCAAAATTGAGACCTCGCAATCGCTGTGACTCAATAATTGATTGCACTTCTTCTAAGAGCAATGGCACAAATCGCAAGGTTGACGAAAAAATAAACACAACTTTATAGGGAATCTTGGCACGTACCATCCCTACCGTCATTTGATTCACATCGGTCGTAAAAATTGCTAGGGGAATCACCAAAATCATCGTCAGGGTTTTAAAAACAATATTCAAACCATAGAGTGTTCCTTCTAAACTCATTTTCGCACTACCAATAAGCCACAAGGATTGCGGCAGGCTAAATAAAGGGGTTAATTCTGATTTATGGGCAAGGAGTTTTACCTGTTCCACATTAAAGAAGCCCATGCTTATAATCAGGAAAATATAAAAGGGAATCATCACCTTTAAAATGGTTCCTAAATAGTTGAGTCTGACTCCCGCAAGCACACAAGCAGCAATCACACTCAGCATCAGAATACCTCCCGCAATGGGACTTTCCCAAACGAAGGCAATGATCGTAATTGCAAGTATCGTCACTAACTTAGAGCGAAAATCTAAGCGTGTGAATAGAGAATCATATTTAACAGTTTGCAATTTCATAATAGATTCCTAGAAGCGTTGCTTACTCAGAAGATAGTTGCGGCGCTTCGCGCCGCAACTATAATAGATAATTCAAATAAAAAATAGGGCTTCGACTCCGCTCAGCCAACGTATATAGATGGCTGAGCGGAGTCGAAGCCTCTTTTAATTTATTTAGAACTTCTATATCTTCTGAGTTTTGTTTTTGTCCTAACATAACTGGTTACTCCTATAAGGTCTAATTTGGCATGAAGCTATTAGCGAATTCGGTGGGGGTGATGAGTGGATATTGCCGATCGCTAATTTTACTAAGATATTGCGATAACACAACTGATTGGGGTGGGGTTAGGTAAGTGGATTCTAGGAGATCAACTTGATGGTAGGCTTGACGCAATGGGGCATCGAGTAAAACAGTGCCTTTGCCCATGACGATCGCGCGATCGGCGTAGTCAGGCATCAGATATAAATGATGGGTAATCACAATTACAGTCTTGCCCATTTGGTGGAGTTGGCGACTGACCTCTAAAATGGAAGATGCGCCTTGATAGTCTTGTCCTGTGGTGGGTTCATCGAGAATGATAATCTCAGGATTCATCGCTAGGAGAGCCGCTATGACAATCCTACCGCGTTCTCCTTTGGGCAGAGATAGGGGATGGGCGTTGCGATGTTCCCATAGCTGCATCGCTTTGAGACTGTTGGTAGTTGCTTGCTCGATCGCTTTAGGGCTATAGCCAAGAAAGGGTAAAGCAAAGGAAACTTCCTTCTCAACACTGGTATTAAAGATTTGGTTGTCAGGATTTTGGGCGAGATAGCCAATGGATTGAGCTAGCTCACTCACCGATAGTTGGCTGGTATCGCGATCGCCTACGAGGACTTGCCCCTTAGTGGGTTGTAGCAAATTCAGAAAATGCTTGACTAGGGTGCTTTTCCCTGCACCATTCTGTCCAACAATCAGTACATATTCACCTGCGTGGATATCGATGGAAATATTTTTTAGTGCTTCCGTGCCATCAGCATAAATATGTTGGAGATTTTTCACGGAGAGGATGGGTGGTTTATCTAAGTTCGCTGATGAACTTGCAAAAACTGGTGGCGAAACTAGTTGCGATCGCGATCGCAATATCTCTAAATCTTTAATCCCCGATTCTAAAGTAACGGGAATCCGATCAAGATGAATCCCTGTTTGCTGAATTTTATGAAATGCTTGGGCAACTTCGGGAGGACGGAGTTTATTTTGCTGTAATAGCTCCACTTGACTATAAATTTCCGCAGGTGTGCCAAGTGCTTGCAATTTGCCATCCGCAAGCAAGGCAATGCGATCGCAAAACTCTGCCATCTCTTCCGCTGCATGGGATACCATCACAATCGATACGCCCAGATTCTCTTTTAACTCCTTGACCGTTGCAAACACCTCTTGAGAACCGATGGGATCGAGTTGTGAGGTTGGCTCATCGAGAATTAGTAAATCAGGCTGGAGAGCGAGGGCAGCAGCGATCGCTAATCTTTGTTTTTGTCCGCCTGATAGCTCCTGCGGATTCTTTTTCTCAAATCCCTCAAGGCGCACTGATTTTAAAACGATGGGAATGCGACGGAGAATTTCTTCACGAGGAATACAGAGATTTTCTAGGGCAAAGGCGATTTCATTTTCGACGGATGTGGCGGTAATTTGCACCTCAGGATCTTCAAAGACAATGCCAACATGTCGCGCTAATTCACTTACGGGATGCTCAAGGCTATCTAAACCCGCGATCGCAATTTTGCCAAAAAATCGTCCGCCATAAAACTGAGGAACGATGCCTGTTAAGGCTAAACATAATGTGGTTTTCCCTGCTCCTGTTGCGCCAATGATGCCAAGAAACTCACCTTTGTTAATCGTTAAGGAAATGTCTTTTAATACGGTTTCCTTGGCGTTGGGATAGATATAAGAAACTTTGTCTAAAACAGCGATCGCTTCCATAGAGTTGTGCATATCAGCATTAGGGTTCTGCAAATTTAATTTTTGTGGCATGGCGAAGCTACACCGCAACAATTAAGTTCGCTTAGGCAAAAGCTGTTGGATATCACTAGCTAGCTGTTTTAGTTTAACTGGTTTGGTGATGTATTCATTGGCTCCAGCCGCTAGACATTGTTCGCGATCGCCTGTCATTGCTAAAGCTGTAATTGCAATAATCGGAACATTGACTAAGTTGGGATCAAGCCGAATTTGTCTAGTTGCCTCTAGTCCATCGATCACGGGCATTTGAATATCCATCAAAATTAAGTCGGGACGATGCTCCTTCGCGATCGCGATCGCCTCTTGTCCATTTTTTGCTAAAAGTAGCCGATATCCCTTTGCCTCAAGATAAGCCGAGAGTGTACTGATATTTGCCTCATTATCATCAGCTATCAAAATCAATGGTGGAGCAGCTTTACTAGAATTGTATGTAGAAAGGCTAAATTCGGGATTTGATGATGGAGGAAGATTGGCTAAGGCATATGTCGCTGAGGCTTGGTATGGAAGATCGATCATAAAGCAGCTTCCAACCCCTAACTCACTAGTGAGGCTTACCTTACCTCCATGCAATTCTACAATCCTTTTAACTAGCGCTAGCCCTAAACCTGTACCTACATATTGGCGATTCAAGGCGCTATCGATTTGGATAAAGGGTTGAAATAGTTTTTGCATATTCTCGGCAGAAATCCCTATGCCTGTATCCATTACCGTAATTCTGAGATAATTCGCCGACTCAAGAGCAACAGATTCTGGAGAATGGGACACGGATAGGGTGATGGTTCCACCTTCAGGAGTGAATTTGACCGCATTATTGAGCAGATTGATTAAAACCTGTCTGATCCGCCGCTCATCCAACATCAGTTCGGGCAGGTGGGGGGGGATTCTGGCAATTAGTTTGATATTTTTAGCGGAAGCTTGTTGGTTGATAAATGTCATGCTCGATTGGCATAGATTCTCAATCGATATGTTATTTAGCTCTAGAGTCACTTTCCCTGACTCAATTTTGGCGACATCAAGAATGTCATTAATCAGTGCTAATAGATGAATACCGCTCGATTCCACAGTTTGCAAAGCCTTCATTTGCCGATCGCTCACTGCGCCAAAGACACCGTCGCGCATTCCCTCCGTCATCCCTAAAATGGCGTTGAGAGGAGTCCGCAGTTCATGACTCATATTGGCAAGGAAGTCATCCTTGAGTCTGGTTGCCCTCACCAAGTCTTCATTAGAAATAGCCAGCTTTTGATTGATCTCCGTTAACTTGGTTTCTGCTTGCTGGCGGACGGTGAGTTCCTGTTGTAATTGCTCAAACAGGCTGACCTGCTGAATAGCGATCGCTAACTGATTGGCGATTTGCTTGACAAGATCAATCTCCACATCTTGCCATACGCGGGGACTGGAGCATTGATGGATACAAAGCAATCCCCATAGTCCTTTGGCATTGAGCAGTGGCACTACTAAGTTAGCGCGTATTTGAAACTGAGCTAAAACCTGAACATGGCAATCCTGAAGTCCTGCATTGTAAATATCATGAACTGCTTGAATTCTACCTTGAGCATAGGAAGCCGAGTATTTTTGACCAAAGCAATGATCGTGAATTTTCGCAGCGATTGCGGAGTTAAATCCAGGTAAAACGAATTCCGCGACAAACTCACCATCATCAAAATTGGAGTCAGGATAGAATTTAAAAATACCAACTCGATCTGCATTCAGAAACTGTTGTATCTCCTGCACAGCCGTCTCAAAGGTGGTTTGCAGATTTAAGGACTGGCGAATGCGTTGGGTAATTTCTCTTAACAGAGATTCTCTTTCCGCCTGTTGCTGAACAACTTTATTAATTTGTTGACGCTCTTTCAGTTCGACTTGGAGCTGACTATAGAGATCGGATTGTTGAATAGCGATCGCTAATTGGCTTGATACCTGCTTAAGTAGATCAATTTCCCAAATTTGCCACTGACGAGGGCGATCGCATTGATGGGCAATTAACAATCCCCATAACTTTTGATTCTGGACAATTGGGACTACCAGTTTCGCTCTGGCTTGAATCTCCTTAAGGAACTCTACAAAACAGGGTAAAACAAATTGGTCAGGATCTTCGCTATCGCTCAGGGTATAGATTCTTCCTTGCACATAACGCTCATAGTTTTGTTCTGGAAATACCTCCTCTGGGAAAACAATATCTAAAACTTTGAGCCAATTAGGCGAAACCGACTCAGCAATGGCAGATCCCGTTCCCCCTGCAAACACGCGATAAACTAGCACCCGATCGCATTCTAAAACCTGATGTACTTCCTTAACTGTAGCATTGAGAATTTCTGTGAGATCCAACGATGACCGCATACTTTGCGTAATCGCACTCAGCAGATGTTCCTGTGTTACCTGTTGCTTTAACCGCAGTTCTGTCTGTTTGCGATCGCTAATGTCTTGGATGAGTGCCAGCAAATAGGACTTACCATCCTCGTCTAAGAGGGTCGTTCTAGACATCGAAATTATCAATTTACGTCCATCTTTGTGATAGATTTCCCATTCCTCGTTGCATAGCTGATGCTCTGTGGTGACAATATCCTCGTTATCACACAATGCTTGCGGCGAGACTGGCTTCAGGCTTTGCTCCCAACCTAAACGATTAATTTCGTCTAAGGTGTAGCCCGTGATTGTCTGCATTTGTCGATTCCAAACTGTGAAATGGAGAAAGGGATATTCCTCAATTTCATGGCAAACACATAGCCCTTCCGCCATGCTTTCCACAATTTGCTGACGGAAGTTATTTTCTTGCTGCAATCGCGCTTGCGTGAGCTTTTTAGCGGTTATATCATAACGAATTGCTAAATACTTAAATGGTCGTCCTTGAGCATTGATAAAGGGCACAACAGTGGTATCGACCCAATAGAGACTGCCATTCTTATGTCGATTGCATACTTCACCACGCCAAACCTCCCCTCTGGCGATCGTGCGCCACATATTTTGAAAAAAGCTATAGGGATGATAGCCAGATTTAAGAAGGCGATGGTTTTGCCCCATCAACTCATCATGGGAATAGCCTGAAATCTTACAAAAATATTCATTGGCATAGGTGATTGCGCCTTGAGCATCGGTAGTAGCCACGATCGCTGTTTGATCGAGGGCAAGTTTAAAAGCGGATAATTCTTGAAATAATTGCTGCTGTTGAATTTCGGCTTGCTTGCGATCGCTAATGTCCATCGCAATGCCAAATAAACGGCAAATTTGATTTGCGTCATTTTTAATGACTTCGATTTTGATAAAAATATAGGCTAAAGAACCATCATCGCGCCGAATCTGGAGATCTATTTCATCGGCTTCACCTTCGTTAATAGCGCGATCGATAAATTGGATCAAGCGATCGCGATCGTGACCAACAAAGTGATTGAGAAACTCCTCATAGCTTGGCTCTGGCAGATCCGACTCTAGACCAAAAATCCGAAAGATTTCTGCTGACCAAGTAATTTCTCGGGTTTGCACATCTAGTCCCCAACTCCCAAGATGGGCGATTTGTTGCGCCTCCCGCAATCGCATTTCACTTTGTTTCAACTCGGCGGTGCGGTTCCTTACTCGCTCTTCAAGCGTTTCATTGAGTTGTAGGAGCATCTCGATATTCTGTTTGCGTCCTGTGATATCTGAGTGTGTCCCAATCATACGGATTGGCTGTCTAGTTTCGCCCCATTCCACGACTTTTCCCCTAGCCAATACCCAGACCCATCCACCAATTTTGTGACGCATTCGGAATTCAACTTCGTACACTTCTATTTCATGGCGAAAATGTCGATCCAGCACTATTTCAGCTAGGGGCAAATCTTCAGGATGCACATTGTTCCGCCAAGTTTCTATGCTGATGGGTTGCAATTCATCAAGCGTGTAGCCTAACATCTCCACCCATCGACGATCTAAGGACACTGCTCCAGTTTCTACCCACCAGTCCCATAACCCAATACCTGAATTTTCGATCGCAAGTTGTAGGCGTTCTTTGGTTTGTTCTAGGTCTCGCTCAGCTTTCCGTCGTTCTAAACGGATATTTGCTTCCCTTAACTCGCGCCGTACTACTTCTGAGAGCCTTGCTAAATTGCCCTTTGATAAATAGTCACTTGCCCCCTGCCGCATCAAGCTTACCGCCAAAGTTTCCCCAATCATGCCTGAAACAACGATAAAAGGAACATCGCTCTGCCTTTGTTGGATGATATTGATTGCTGTTGGGGCATCCAGTTTTGGCAAACAATAATCAGAAATAATCACATCCCATCTCTGGCGATCTAAAGCTGCACATAGGGTTGCTTCGGTGTCTACTCGCTCCCAACTCACCTGAAACCCACCATGACGTAGCTCTCTTAACAACAAAAGAGTATCGTCTTCTGAGTCGTCAATGATTAAAGCATTGAGGTGGTCAGCCATAAAAATATTGCTAAAAATTTAGAGATAGGGATGGGTGCTGCTTAGCAGCACCCATCCCTATCTCTAAATTCTAATGGGATTATTAGGCAATGTAAAATAGATTGTTGCACCTTTTTCTACCTCTCCTTCAGCCCATACTTTGCCACCGTGACGATGGATTACACGCTGTACTGTCGCTAGACCAATGCCAGTACCCGGAAATTCATTGGTGTTATGTAAACGTTGGAAGACACCAAAAAGCATCTTGGTATAGTTCATATCAAAACCTGCACCATCATCACGGACAAAATAGACAGACTGCTCATTCTGCTCTATCATCCCAAATTCAATGCGTGTTGTGGCATGATGGCTGGTAAATTTCCAAGCATTTTGGATCAAGTTACTGATGATCACCCGCATGAGGGTGACATCAGCAGAAACGATAATTTCAGGAGCGATAACAGCTTCGACCTGTCGTTGCGGATCTGACTCTTGCAATTCACGGATTTGCTCTTGGACTAGGCTACTGAGATTGACTTTGCTATATTGCATTTCCGATCGCGAAACACGGGAGAGGCGCAGGAGATCGTCAATGAGCATTCCCATGCGTTGAATGTTGCGACGGATGCGCTCAAAGTAGTCACGCCCATCTTCATCAAATTTATCGCCATAATCCTCCATTAAGGCGTTACTGAAGCCATCGATCGCTCTTAATGGTGCGCGTAGATCGTGGGATACGGAATAGGCAAAGGCTTCTAGCTCACGGTTAGAGGCTTCTAGCTGTGCTGAGGTTTGCTGGATTAGGGCTTCTGCTTGTTTGCGATCGCTAATGTCAAAGTTAATCCCTACCATTCGTAGTGGTTCCCCTAGTTCATTACGCTGTACTAGAGAATAGGCCTTAATAAAGCGGCTAGTTCCATCAGGGAGGACAACTCTAAATTCAGGATCATATTCTTTTTCGCCACGCAAGGACTGTTGAATCGCATTTTCGGTATTGATGCGATCATCTGGATGTAAGGTGCTTGCCCAAGCTTCGTAGGCATTCGCAAATTGATCTGGTTTGAGTCCATATAGCTCATACATCCGATCATCCCATTGGAGAACGTTCTGGATAACATCCCAATCCCAAATGCCGATCTCTGCGGATTTAACAGCAAGGGTTAAGCGATCGGAGAGATTACGGAGAGCAGATTCGGCTTGCTTGCGATCGCTAATATCCTGAGCCGTGCCAATGGTCTGTTTAGGACGACCCTGCTCATCTCGACTAAATATAGAATCACGGCTATAGAGCCAGCGATATTCACCATTAGCATGACGCATCCGATATTCCAGTTCAAAGATATCACCATCTTGAGCCGCATTAATCTTTTGGTAATAGCCATAGATTTTGGGAAGGTCATTGGGATGCATCAAATTAGAAAAGAAGTCTGACCCCATAGCTTGAACCTCTGCGGCGGTATAACCAAGTACGGAGGCAACTTCGCGATTACAGTAAACATTGCGATGTTCTTGCAGATCATAGAGATAGAGGATATTGGGAGAGGCATCGGCAATTTTCTGAATAAAGCGCTGTTTTTCTAAAATCTCATCTTCAGCATATTTGCGATTCGTAATATCACGCGCAGCAGCATAGATCGAATTACCATAGGGGCGCGAATACCACTCGATATAGCGATAGGTTCCATCTTTGCATCGATAGCGATTGACAAAGGCGATTACTGCCTGTTGTTCACTTAAATTAGACATGACTTTTAGGGTGGCTGCAATATCATCGGGATGCACAAAGTCTAAGAACTTTTCGCCTTCAAGTTCCTCGAGGGTATAGCCCAAGGTGGTTTCCCAAGAGCGATTGAGCCGACAGAAATTACCTTCCATATCAGCAATACATAGTAAATCCAAAGCCACACTAAAGAAGCGCTCTAATTCTTCTTTAGACGCTCGCAATTGCTCCTCAGCCTGTTTGCGATCGCTAATATCAATATGACAACCAATCATCCGTATCGGATTGCCCTCAAAATCCCATTCGATCACCTGTCCTGAGCAAATTACCCAAACGGTGGAACCATCTTTATGACGATAGCGCACTTCAATAGAGTAAGGGATCTCACCATGACTCTGGACATGCCGTTCAAAGGCTTCCATAGCTTTGGGTAAATCTTCGGGAAAGATGATCTGCTGCCAACTTTCGGGGAGATTGGCGATCTCATGATCCTCGTAGCCAAACATCTGTTTAAAGCTGGGGCTGAGATATTCATAATGTTTAGGGATATCCCAATCCCAATAACCAGCTAAGACAATATCCAAAATATTCTCTAGCAGTTTGAGTTCATTTCGCACCTGCTCAGAGAGTAGGCGTTCTTTTTCTGCCTGCTTGAGGTCACTAATATCTCTAGCGATCGTCGAAAATTGATTGATATTGTTATCACTTCCACGGTGGCAAACAATCATTTGTAAAACAGGGATTTCTGTACCATCTCTGCATCGGAATATGGTTTCACCTGACCAAAATCCCTGCTGAATGCATTGGGGAAGGGCTTCCTGCAAAACAAATTCAGCAATATGGGGCGGATGATAATCAGGTATCTGTGTATTGTAAATATCTGTAGTAGATTCTAGACCCAATATCGACTTGCCAGTTTGATTGAGATATGTAATCCGACCTTCCCCATCTGCCGAAGCAATAATGTCACGGGCGGCTTCGAGAATATCTAGACGGTGTTTTGCTTGTTCTTCGGCAAGTTTGCGATCGCTAATATCGGTATGGGTTCCTAACATACGCAGGGCTTTTCCCTCCGCATCCCATTCTACAATTTTGCCAAGCGAGAGAATCCATTTCCATTCGCCACTATAGGTGCGTTGACGAAACTCTACCTTATATTCGGGAATATTGCCTGCTATATATTCTTGATAGATATTTGCCACCGTTATGTGATCGTCTGGATGTAGACGTTCAATCCAAGCCGCATTAGTTTCTTCAAAGGTTGCGGGATCGTATCCCAGCATGATGGCATATTCAGGGCTGACAATCACTTTTCCTGTTTGCACATTGAGGTCATATAGACCTTGATTGGCTGCCATTAATGCCAATCTCAGTCGTTCCTCACTCTCTTTTAGATTAACTTCTGATATTTTGCGATCGCTAATATCGGTGATCGTACCGACATAGCCGATGATGTCACCAATTTCATTGCGTTGGGACACCGATTGTCCATATACCCAAGTAATTTTTCCTGACTGATTTTGAAATCGATATTCTAGTTGAAAAGGTCGATTTTCTTGAACGGATGTATACCATTCCGCCGATACGAGTTCGCGATCGCTTAAATGTATCGCATTGACCCAACCGAACCCCTGAGCCTCTGATGCTGTTAATCCTGCAATTTGACACCAGCGCTCATTGACGTAGAGGCAATTTCCTTCAGGATCAGTACGAAAAATACCGACTGGGACGGCTGTTGCTAGCGAAGCAAATCGCTGTTCACTATCGCGGAGATTCGCTTCAGTTCGTTGACGCTCTAACAGTTCAGCTTGAACCTGTTGGTAAGCCATCGCTTGTTGAATTGCGATCGCAATTTGCACCGCCATGTCATCTAGTAGTTTGAGGTCATCTTCCATCCATTGGCGATAGTGATCACACTGATGACCGATTAGCAGTCCCCACAATTGACCAGATACTTGAATAGGAACGATGAGACTAGATTTGACCTGATACTTTTCTAGAAGTTGGACATAGCATTTAGGATAATCGACCCCATGGACATTGTTAATTGAGATCGTTCTACCTTTACTATATTTCGAGGTAGTATCACCACGAAAACAAGGATCATCAATTTCATCGTGTAATAATGATCGCCAACCATCTCCCACAGACTCAGCTACGATTATCCCTCTTCCCTCAGATGGGATTTGCCAAATGACTGTGCGATCGCATTCCAAAAAAGCTCTTGTTTCCTGTACTGTTGCTTCTAAAATCTCTGGCAAATGCAATGAATTTGCAATCTTGACAGAGATTTTAGAGAGAATCTTCTCTCGCTCAGCTTTGGCATTGAGCGCGGCAGTGCGCTCTTTTACTTGTACTTCTAGCTCATTGGCATAGCGTTCCATCAATTGGAGCTTTTCTTCTTCTAACTGCGATACCTTCTTCATTAAAATATTAGATAAGGTATATAGTTCTATCGGGTTGAGTGCCTGCAAGAGACTCGTTTGCGTCACCACGCCTACCAATGCACCGCGAGCATCTGTGACTGCCAAGCGACGAATTGATTGCTGCTCCATGATCTGCTGCACGACCATGAGTGAGTCTTCAGGAGACACCGAAAATACAGGTGTACTCATTACTACATGCACTTCAATGCTATCTAGGCTCAGTCCTAATGATTGGAACTGGACGATATCTCTCTCCGTAATGATGCCCAAGGGGATTTGGAAAGGGTTCCCATCGTGATCGACTTGAGTATCCACGATTAAAACTGAACTAATGTGGCGTTCTGTCATTAACTGGGCGATCGCTAGCATTAACGTCGATGGAGCCGCGCATACCACTGCTGCTGTCATCACTTCAGAGACTAAGCGTAAACGCAATAAATCTACTGGGCGAGCCAATTGACGTATGCTCTCATGGGTGACTATTCCCAACAAATGATCATCTTTGTCTACTATGGGTATATGCCGAATATGAAACTGTTGAAGTATATTTACCACCGAAAACAAATCAGTAAACTCTGATTCTTTTAAGGTGATCACTGGTGATGCCATGACCTCACGTACCGTTAAACTACTTAGCGATCGCTGTTGAGCACTTATCCTCACAATATCCCGTTCTGTGACGATACCAATTACTTTGGAGTCGTCCATAACTAAGACACAACTTGATCGCGCTTCTATATGAACATCATTTAGCTTCCCTTCCCCGTGATTTGCTGGACAAGATATTCTGACACTACTCATTTGCGCGATCGCGTCAATCACCATCAGATCAGCATTCACCACCAAGGGATTAGGAATGATTGCCGACTTCAAATCAATGGAAGCGAGAGAAGCTGCTATGGGAGACATAATGTTTGTTACATTTTGTTTAAAAGCTGTCGAATTGTTTGATCTAGCTGTTTCAAGCGTATAGGTTTAGTCAGATATTCATTCGCTCCTGATTCTAAACATTTTTCGCGATCACCTGCCATCGCGAGGGCAGTTAAAGCAATGATGGGAATATGCGCCAACTGGGGATCAAGCCGAATTCTCCTAGATGCCTCTAGTCCATCCATAAGCGGCATTTGGATATCCATCACAATCAAGTCGGGTTGATATTGCTTCGCGAGATCAATCACCTCTTTGCCATCTTTGGCTAAGATCATGCGATAACCCTTGGCTTCAAGATAACCAGAGAATGTAATTATATTAGCCTTATTATCATCAGCTATCAAGATTAACGGCGATTTACCTTCTGGTGGTTGTTCTAAAGCTGCGTTGGATGTCACAGTTTCAGTTGTTGGCGATTCTTCTTGTCTTGGCTCAGACTCATTGAAGGGAAGATCGACGCTAAAGCGACTACCTACATCCACCTCACTCGTTAGCCCGACCTTGCCCCCATGCAATTCCACAATACGTTTTACTAAGGCAAGCCCTAAACCTGTCCCCACATACTGACGGTTCAAAGCACTATCAATTTGAATAAATGGTTGAAAGAGTTTTTGAATATTCTCCTCTGAGATGCCAATTCCTGTATCAATCACCACAAAGCGCAGATAAGGAGGATTACCACTTTCTTTTACATGAGATACCTCTAGGGTGATTGTTCCACCTTCGGGGGTGAATTTCACAGCATTGTTGAGAAGATTGATCAGGACTTGGCGCATACGGCGCTCGTCCAATATTAGATCTGGTAAATATTTGGGAATCTGATGAATCACCTGAATTCGTTTGTTCAGCGCCTGTTGCCTAATAAATGTCAAACTCGATTGGCATAGATTTTCGATGGATGTAGATGCTAGATCTAGGTTGACCTGTCCCGACTCAATTTTGGAAACATCGAGAATGTCATTAATCAAGGCTAATAGATGTGTAGCACTACCTTCAATTGTTCGTAATGTTTTGCTTTGCCGTTCGTTGAGTGTTCCAAAGATCTGTTCCTGCAAGGCTTCATTTAGCCCCAAAATGGAGTTGAGTGGGGTGCGAAGTTCATGACTCATATTAGCAAGGAAGTCATCTTTCATTCTCGTTGCACGCATGAGTTCATCATTAGAAATGGCTAGCTTTTGATTGCTTTCAGTTAATTTCATTTCTGCCTGTTGGCGTTCGGCTAGCTCTTTTTGGAGACGCTCAACTAGGGTTGCTTGCTGAATAGCGATCGTTAGCTGATTGGCGATCTGCTGGACTAAATCAACCTCGACTGCCTGCCAAATCCTTGGTTCGTCACATTGATGAATACAAAGCAATCCCCATAAACCATCTAGATTTAGCAATGGAACTACTAGATTTGCCCTAATCTGAAACTGTTCCAATATCTGGATATGGCAGTCAGTTAAACCTGCCTGATAAATGTCATCTACATCCTGAATTTTGCCATTTTGATAGGCAAGGGCATATTTTTCACCAAAGCAGTGATCATGGACTTTAATGGCGATCGCTGAATTAAAAGGAGGCAATACTGACTCAGCGACAAATTCACCATCATTAAATTGAGCAGACGGATAAAACTGAAAAACACCCACCCGATCCGCATTCAAAAAGAGTCTTATCTCTTTAACGACTATTTCAAAGATAGTTTTCAGCTCAAGGGATTGGCGTATGCGTTGCGTAATTGCTAATAAAATCGATTCGCGTTGCGCCTGTTGCTGAATGAAGATTTCCGTCTGCTTCCGTTCGGCAATATCCGTAATTGTCCCGATCGCTCTGATGGCACGCTCATTTTCATCAAGTACGGCTTGTCCCCGTGACAAAAACCAATGGGGCTGACCATGCACGTCGATTAAGCGATGCTCACAGGTAAATTCTGCAACTTTGCCCTCTAAATGATTCTGTAAAGCTGTGGTAAATGCTTCGCGATCGCTACTATGCACATAGTCTAACCAAGACTGAAATTGGCAGGGACTAGACAAGTCTTGGTTGACATAGCCAAGCCAATGCTGAATACCTTGCTCAAATACAAATTGATCTGCCTGTATATCCCAATCCCACACCCATACTTTGGCGGCACTAGTAGCCAGTTCATAACGTTGGACTGCTTCCTCGTATTTGCGTTCAGCGCTGATCAACTCCATTTGCTTATAACCTTTAAGCTGCTCAAACACCGATGCAAAGGTTGAGCCGAGAAACCCAATTTCATTGGGAGGGAGTTGGGGCAAGTCAAAATTTTCCCTTTGTTCGCTATCTTTGATCGCGAGATGAATCTTTGCTAAAGGCGCGAGGACTAATTTACGGATTAGCCAACCCATAAATACCAAAATCAACCCCATGCTGATTACCATGACCAAAATCGCCAGTAGGGCATTTTGTAAAGCTTCTCGCTCGATTTGTTGTAGATCGAGAATAGCGATCGCGACACCACGGTATTGATTGAGTTCCGATGAAGTCTTACTTAACTTTTTAAATAAAGTGCTACTAAAGGGCAAAAACTGCACAAAAACGGGTTTTCCATGCACGACTGTCCGCAGATTTACTTCTGTACCATTACGGGATGCTTGTTGTAACGATGCTGCGAGATTGGGATGAATATTTGCATAAGTAGTAGTACCGATCTCCTTTATCTCGATGACATTGCTATGGGAAAGTATTAACCCATCGGGATCAACAATGGAGATCTCTAATACTGTGGGCAAGGTGGCATAGTTCTCGACAATGCGATCTAACAAAAATGCCTCTTTGTCTTCAATCAAGCCTTCAGTCGCAAACTCCAAGCCTTGGGTAATTGACATGGCACGTTGTTTGACTTGCTCCTTCAAATTAGATCTTAGATAGGCATAGGTAATCGATATAGCCGCAAAACCAATTACTGCAATGGATACACCAAATCCAATGAGTAATTGATTCGAGAGTTTATTTTTAGGCGATCGAAAGAGACTTTTCATGATTATTTCATGACCATACGGTAGATTGCATTGTAGGTAGGTTGACAACTTCCACCCTGTCCCGAAGCTTTACTTAAGTTTCCGCTTTCATCGGGGAAACTTAAGTAAAAAGCGCTATATTTTCCAGTTTTTAGTTGCTTTGGTGATTGGTGCAGCATTAATTTCGACATCTTCACGAATGTTGCGACCATGACGGGGATCAGATAACAACAATTGACGAGTTTGCTGATAAGCCTCACTTAAACGTCCACCCTCAAACATCCGACGATTCATTGCTAGGTCTCCTTTTTTCAGCCCTTGATAGTCAGTGGTAAATACTTCAGTGGTGACACCCAATTGCTTGGCAACGGAGGCAAAAACTTCCTGTGGCTTAGTTTCTACGGCTTTCATCACATCAAACCAAGTCTCGATAAATCTGACTAACTCATCTTGTTTGCTACTAATGATGCTAGAACGGGTTGCCAATCCATCAATGACAACGCTATCCACATCCGCAGTCGTATGAATCACTTTACCGCCAACAGCTTTTGCCACATCGGTCATGAGCGGTTCCCATAGGGTCGAGGCACTAATATCGCCCTTTTTGAGCATATTTGCGCCCCTTTCATTAATCACATCGACAATTTCAACATCTTCAGGTTTCAGTTGATTTGCCTTCAGTGCTTCCAACAAGACCAAATGAGAAACAGTACTGAGCTTGGCGCTAACTTTTTTGCCCTTTAAATCCTTGACAGATTTAATTTCTGGTCTTGCCGCGATCCCATCAGAGCCAGAGGAAATATCAACTACCATCACAAACACGGGCTTGTCCTGAGCCGTATCTACCTGCATTACCTCAGGTAAAGGGACAAAGCTCACATCCTGTGCGCCCCGCATGGTTGCCCGAATATTGTCTTGCTGATTGATAAAACGGATAAATTCTACATCTAAGCCATGTTTGCGAAATAGTCCTGCTTCTTTGGCATATAAGGCAATTTGATAGCCTGGCCAACTGTTGAGACCCACCTTAAATGGTTTCAGGGTAACTTCATTATTTAAGCTACAAGCTTTGATCGCGATCGCAGTTAAGCAAGTAAATATAATCAGCGAGAATATTCTTAAGAATTTAGATTTCATAGTGCTGTTAATTCTCAATAATGTGGCAAAGAATATCAATTAAAAATAGCGTCACTATAGCGCCACTATTTTTAAATTCATCTTTTAAATTCATAGAGGTTACGTTAAATCTATATAAATAAATTCCGTAAGTCTTTACCCACCCGTGCACCCTTTAACTTTTAAAGAGCTGTAATCATCCTACAATGAATGATATAGACAACTACTGTATAACAAATAATTTTGACAAGTTAAGAATGTCTTCAGTATCCGCCATTTCTATTGTATAGCTATAGCAATCCTAAATGGTTTGTGGAAGCGCACCCAAAAAATCTACAAATGATTTAGGAAACCCAGAAGAGAGTTGCGGCGCTTCGCGCCGCAACTCTCTTCTGGCTATATATCTAAGAAAGCCTGTATCTTTTGGGATAACATTTTTAGTCTCACAGGTTTAGTCAGATATTCATTCGCACCCGCATCTAGGCATTTTTCGCGATCGCCTGTCATTGCTAAAGCCGTCATCGCAATAATCGGAATATTCACCAAAGTGGGATCGCGTCGAATTTGTTTGGTTGCCTCGATTCCGTCCATAGATGGCATTTGAATATCCATCAAAATCAAATCTGGGTGCTGAGTTTGGGTAATTGCGATCGCCTCTAATCCATCCTTAGCAATCAAAACTTGATAACCATCCGCTTCTAGATAGTTTGCGATACTGTGAACATTCGCTTCGTTATCCTCTGCCAATAGGACAATGGGAGAATGCGCTCGACATTTGATGTCAGAGATAGTAGTTGCTTCTATTTGGGGTATTGCCTTTTCCACCTTGATGTGAGGATTACGGAAATCAACGCTGTAGGGCAATTCAATGGTGAAACAACTACCTACTCCCAATTTACTAGTTAAGCTGACACTACCACCATGCAATTCGACAATTCTTTTGACTAAGACTAGTCCTAATCCCGTTCCTTCGTAGCGTCTATTTAAAGCACTATCGATTTGGACAAATGGTTGAAAGAGTTTTTGGATGTTTTCTGGGGAAATACCTATCCCCGTATCACTTATGGAAATCTGGAGTTTATGCTCAGCAGCTAAATCTTGATCTGGAGCAGGCTTGACTGTGAGCGTAATCACTCCCCTCTCTGGAGTGAATTTGACGGCATTATTCAATAAATTAATCAATACCTGACGAATGCGCCGTTCATCAGCAATCAGGTTAGGCAAATTGTGTAAGAATCTAGTCTCTAGTTGAATATTCTTCTTCATCGCCTGTTGCCTGACAAAGACTAAACTAGATTGACAAAGACTTTTAATAGAAAATGATGTGCAATCTAGCTCTATTTGTCCTGATTCAATTTTGGCTAGGTCAAGGATTTCGTTAATTAACTCCAGTAAATGAGAGCTACTACGTTCAATAGTTTTTAATGCTCTGGTTTGACGCTCATTGGCAACACCATAGACTTGCTCCAGTAGCCCCTCAGTCATACCCAAAATTGCATTGAGAGGAGTGCGGAGTTCATGGCTCATATTAGCTAGAAATTCATCCTTGAGGCGGGTGGCGCGAATTAGCTCTTCATTTGTTCTTTGTAATGCTGCTGTGCGTTCTACCACTTTAGCTTCCAGTGCTTGGTTGAGTTGTTGGAGTTGTTGCTCAGCAAGTTTGCGATCGGTAATGTCACGAATAATAATTAGCACTTCTCGATCATTGAGGGGGGCAATGCGAACCTCTTCGTACAGTGGTGTGCCGTCAAAATCAAAGATTTGCTCATAAATCTGTAAGCTTCCAGTAGCGATCGCCTTTTTCGCATAGTCAAGACGTTGTTCTGCCTTGTCAGGTGGCAAAATGCTGAAGAGTTCTGTTATATCAGGTGATTGGCATGGTTCTTTTACATGCACATTTTTACCACCTGAAATCTGAAGATATCGACCCTCCACATCCATCTTAATTAATAGATCTGGCATGGTTTCTACGATAATGCGGTTTGTCAACTCACTTTCCCGCAGCGAGGCTTCCATTTGTTTGCGATCGCTAATGTTACGGATCATAAATAGGACTTCATCTTCGCCACTTTTGATCACTCTGACCTCCTCATATTGGAGGCGATCGCTGATTTGCAGTTGCTGCTCATAGACTTGCAAATCACCTGTAGCTAGGGCTTGGCGCAGGTGATACCACTGCCGCTCAGCTAACTCCTCAGGCAAAACACTAGCCATAGATAGCCCCGTGAGATTAGTTTCTGCGGCAACGAGCGCAAAGTCACGGGGCACAGTAAAAAAATCTCGATAAATCCCATCCTGATCCACACGAAATATCAGATCGGGAAGCGCAGATAGGACAGCACGACTATGGGCTTCGCTCTTTTGTAAGGCGGCTTCTGCTTCTTCGCGCTGTACCAATTGATCTTGCAACTTTTGATAATTGGCAGCCTGCTCAATGGCGATCGCATTACTAATGTATTTAGTAAATAAGGCGGCGATCATCACTGACAGTATCAAGCTCACCATCACTATTTGAATCCGCAGTACCTTAGCTTGCGATAGCGCCAGATCCACTTCAATTTCTCGCTGCTCTAGCAATTGCATATATGGATCTAAGCGATCGCTTAGATCCATAAACTTCACAAAGTTCGCATTCTCAAAGATTTTTTCTAACTGCAATTCTGCCACTCTTAGGGTTTGGGGTGACGCAGCCAATGGCTCTAATTTGGTAATTACTTTTTGGGTATCTTGCTTTAATTGTCTGACGAAAACCTCATTCTCTTCTAATAACGGCTGTAGTCCTACTATCGTCGATGGTTTGCCTGAAGCGTTATGAGTTTCTAAAATGGTCAGAACTTTTTGAATATGCTCAAGCAATTTCTTGCTCTCATCATGCAACTCCTCTGGACGTTGGAAATGCTGGGATAGCTGTTTGGCAGGACGATTATCCAAAATGCTGATTTTGAGAGCATCCAGAAATCTCCGTTCTTGAGATATTGTTTGGTTTCTTTGGAGAGCTTCTTGATGATAGTAATTACCAATTACAAAACCAGTCGTCGAACCCAAGAAGGTCATACTTAGGGCGATCGTATATCCATAAACTATTTTTTTGCTTATATACATGGTAATCGAAGCGCATTGCCCCAAGCTTAAGTTAATAGTTGCTGAATTAAGGTATGTAGTTGCTTTAATTTTACGGGTTTCGTAAGGTAATCATTAACACCTGCCTCTATACATTTTTCGCGATCATCGGGCATTGCCAAAGCGGTCAGTGCAATAATCGGAATATTTACTAATTCAGGATTGCGACGAATCTGCTTAGTTGATTCTAGTCCATCCATCACTGGCATTTGAATATCCATCAAAATTAAGTCAGGATGATGGTTGGTTGCCATAGTAATCGCAGATAACCCGTCTCTCGCTAAGAGAAGTTGGTACCCCTTAGCTTCAAGATAATTAGCGAGAGTATTTATATTAGCCTCATTATCCTCCACGATCAGAATAGTTGGAGATGATGTTGGTGCGATCGCCAAGGTCTCAGTAATTGTTTCAGAAGCTATTTCAGGTTGGCTACCACCATTGGACTCAAAATATATTGTAGGTTGGGTTGCCCCATTAGCTAATTTGGTGTTGGATGATTCAGGAATATAGGGAATGAAGATATCAAAGCAGCTACCCACATCTAATTCGCTAGTTAGGCGTACCTTACCACCATGAAGTTCGACAATGCGCTTGACTAGCACAAGTCCCAAGCCTGTTCCTGCGTACTTGCGATTTAGCGAACTATCAATTTGCATAAATGGTTGAAATAGCCTAGGGATTTTGTCACGAGAAATACCAATACCTGTATCTGCCACCGAAAACTGAATCCAAGAGGCAGGTTTAGTATCTTCTTGGTTTGCTGTTCTACGCACTGCTAAAGTGACATTTCCACCTTCTGGGGTAAATTTCACAGCATTATTTAGCAAGTTGATTAGTACTTGGCGCATTCGTCGCTCATCGACAAGAATATCTGAGCACATGGTCGGAATTTGTACATTAATCTTAATGTTCTTATGATTGGCTTGCTGTCTGATAAAAGCAAGACTGGACTGACAAAGATAAGTGATGGAAGTTGGGGTATAGTTTAATTCGATCTGTCCTGCTTCAATTTTTGCAACATCAAGGATATCATTGATCAATTCCAGCAGGTGCATACCGCTCCGTTCCACAGTCTGTAGAGCTTGGAGTTGGCGCTCATTAACCATTCCAAATATTTGTTCTTTCAGGCTCTCTGTCATACCCAAAATCGCATTAAGGGGAGTCCGCAATTCATGGCTCATTGTTGCCAAAAACTCATTTTTAAGTTGAGTTGCTCGCATTAGTTCCGCATTGGTTTTCTCTAGCCTTTGTTCGTATTCTTTTTGGACTCGCATATCCCGCATAATAAACGAGAAAAACTCGACTTCGCCTTGAGGGGATTTATGGGAGAGAATGAGCTGAGAAACGGGTATTTCCTGTCCTTGGGAATCCAATATAGCAGTCTCTCCCAGCCAACTACCTGTAGCGATCGCCGCAGGAAATCCTTCTTGGAAAATCAAGTCAGCTACCCATTGAGGATGACAGTCAGAGATCTTAAACTGCACGACTTCTTCTGCGTATGGGTCAATTCCACAGAGACTTTTTAACTGGGCATTTTTCCAGAAGACATTGCCATTTGCATCGATCATGCTGATGTAATCAGTTGAAGCTTCGAGAATAGAAATTAGACGATTTTGCTCTTGTTGAAGTTGCTTCCATTCGGTAATATCTTCCGCAGTGCCGATTGTCTGCTTTACCTGTCCATCTGCATCGCGACTAAAGACAGAATCACGGCTAAAAAGCCAACGCCATTCCCCATTGGCATGTCTCATCCGATATTCAGTTTCTATGACTTCCCCATCCTTAGCACCCTGTATGCGTTGATAGTAATTTGGGAGAGTTTCTTTTAAATCATCAGGATGGAGTAACTGTTGGATAAAGTTCGCTCCCATCGCTTGGATTTCTGCGGATGAATAGCCTAAGGTCGTAAAAATCTCGCGGTTAGTGTAGATATTACGATGTTCTTGGATATCGTAGAGATAGAGGATATTGGGTGAGGCATCGGCGATCTGTTGAATAAATCGCTGACTTTCTCTCAAGGCTAGTTCCGATTGCTTGCGATCGCGAATATCCACCATCGTTGCTCGATTATACAAATAGTTGCCCTGCTCATCTTTGACAGCAGTTGCACTGATCATGACGGGGAGAATTGCCCCATCCTTGCAAATCAAGTCATATTCGGCATTTTTGATCGCCCCCTGCTCTAGGAAAACCTGATAATTCCTAAAGAAGGCTTGACAGCTATCTTCTGTAAAAAATTTAATCAGAGGTTGCCCAATCATTTCCTCTCGTTTATATCCTAACCACTGTAACTCTGTCTCATTGACACGAATATATCTACCATTGGGATCGAGTGAATGATATCCACAGGGCGCATTATTGTATAGATCTTCTACTTCATAGGTATATTGCGCCAATATCTCTTCGGCATGTTTGCGATCGCTAATATCCATAACGATACAAATAGTTTGATCATGGGTATCTGGAAGCAGGGCTGCACCAATTAACACAGCAACTCGACTACCATCTTTACGATAATATTCTTTTTCCCAAGGATTGATCACACCATGCTGTTGGAGCTGCTCGATTGCGATTAGGTCATTAGCTACATGTTCAGGAGGAGTAAGATCATCCCAATGAATTGACCCTGAAAGTAATTCCTCTCTGGTGTAACCAATCATTTCTAGAAAGCGATCATTTGCTTCCAGTATATGCCCCTGAAAATCAGCAAATAACATTCCTACGACGCTAGACTCAAACACGCGACGGAAACGGATTTCACTTTCTCGTAACTTGAGTTCGGCTTGCTTCTGTTGTGTAATGTCATAATTGACTCCGATCATTCTGAGAGGATTATCTTGGGTATCTCGTTGAACGATCGCATGAGATTGCAGATAACGAGAACTTCCATCGGGCAATAGTACTCGAAACTCCGAGTCATATTCTTTTGCACCTGCAAGAGCTTGTCTCGAATCCTCTAGAGCATTCGAGATGTCTTCGGGATGGATTCTATTCATCCATGTTTCAGCAGTAATTTTTTTAGCAGGATTTACGCCATAAAACTCGTACATTCGCTCATCCCAGATTAAATCACCAGTTACGACATCCCATTCCCAAATACCGATGCGAGCTGCTTGCAAGGCAACTTCTAGGCGAGTGGAGATATTTTGTAATTGGAGTTCGGCTTGTTTGCGATCGCTAATATCTTGAATTTGAGCTACTAGATAGAGGGGGTTTCTATGTATATCTCTTACTATTGAGATACTGATAAAGCCCCAAACAACCTGTCCTTGCTTAGTGTAATATCGCTTTTCAAAGGAATGATTCTGAATCTCATCTGCAATTAATTTCCTTACAAGTTCCACACTGTTGGATAGATCATCGGGATGGGTTATATCTTGAAATGACAATTGCAGCAGTTCAGCTTCGCTGTAGCCGAAAAAATTACAGATCGCCGCATTGACCTTGATAAATCTGCCTTCGGGGGATACTAATGACATCCCGATAGCAGTCTTGTCAAAGGCACTACGGAACATCTCTTCACTTACTCGAAGGGCTTCCTCGGAATTTTTGCGATCATTAATATCGGTCAAAACACCTTGATAACCAATCACTCTCCCTTCAGAATCAAGAATGGATGTAGAATGGACTTTTACCCATATATACAATCCATTTTGATGAAGATGGCGAAACTCAGCTTTATTTGATCTCTGACCAGCTCTAGAATTTTGGATATAATCAGCTAGCGACGGAAGATCCTCCGCATGTATAAGCCCAATCATTGATTTCCCAATCCATTCACTAGGCTCCCAACCAAAGATATCTTTAAATTGTGGCGATAGATAAGTAAATACACCATCTTGATCCGCAGACCAAATTAAGTCATTAACTCCTTCCACCAAGTGCCGAAACTTTGCTTCACTCTTAGCTAACTCCTCTTCAATACATTTACGCGCACTGATATCTCTAAAAATTGCTTGAACTATGTGCTCACCTTCTAATTCAATGATTCTAGCTGTGATATCGACAGGGATCAGGCTGCCATCTTTCCGAACTACCAAAGTTTCAAGACTTGTAGCTGATTCATTTTGGACAATTTGCGTAAAATGTGCTGTCACAGCTTCGAGAGATTCAGGTGGATGAATCAGGGACATATGCAGATTTTTGATTTCCTCACGGCTGTAGCCTAAGAGAATCTCTGCCTGTTGATTGGCGGTAATGCCGTAACCCTGAGTATCTGACAAAAAAATCGCATCGCTAGCACCATCCATCAGAGCACGGTAACGTTGTTCACTTTTTTGGAGAGCAATTTCAGCCTGTTTGCGCGATGTGATATCTGTTAATGTCCCAACATAGCCAACTACATTATTGTCACTATCAATTTCCTGCACAACTTGCACATAAAACCAATTCGTACTGCCATCTGGTCGTAGATGCCGCCCCTCACTATGCACAATTACGCGATCATTGAAATTAGATTGAGTATAGTCTTGACTCCATTGAGCAAGCAGAGAATCACGATCATCAGGATGTAAAGAGTCTATCCATCCATTTCCCAAAGCGGATTCTTTGGGGCGACCACTCATTTCACTCCAGCGATCGTTAACATAGGTACAGTGAAATATTTCGTCAAATTTGAAAATAGCAACTGGAGCAGCAGCAGCTAAGCTTGAGGACTGGAGATCACTTGCTTGTCTAGATGATTCTATTTTTCTAATCTCCCTATTGTCCAAAAAACTTTGGGCTAATAGATCGGTGAGTCGATTTTTGTCTAATATCCCCACCACGCGATCGCCATCTAACACAGGTAAATGCTGAATGTGATGCTGCTGAAACAACAGAACTACAGCTTGTAAATCATCCAAGCTCGATTCTGATATGGTAATGACTGGCTGACTCATTATTGTCCGCACCGATATTTGCTCGAGCGGAGTAGACTGAAGACTAACGTGAATAATGTCTCTTTCAGTCACAATCCCCAGCAAGTCATGACTAGCGAGGTCAGTGCAATCCGACTCACTACGCTGCAACACCAATACGCAACTTTCCCCCGTTTCCCCCATCATGGTGATCGCAGATCTCACAGACTGATCCGATGTAATTGTCAAAAAATTACGGGCGATCGCAGATTGTAAATCTTGGGGGGTTAAGTGACTTACCTTGCTCATAAAAAGCACCTTACTCTGACCTAACAATACTGGCGATCACTATAGCTATCTCAATTATCTCATTAACTTTAATTCCAAATATCAAGAAAAGATTACACCTATAGCAATATAGTGCTTTTCAAGCAAGCGAGGTACAGAGGGTTGTGTCCCCGCCTTCGGCGGGGACACAACCCTTTACTTCACTAGATTGCTATACGCTATATAAGTTTTGCTTAGGACACAAAACCCAAAAGATGAGTGGCAGCACGAAGCGCTGCCACTCATCTTTTGGGTTCTAGATAACCATATTCTAACAACAAAGCCTTGCTTAGCAAGGCTTTGTTGTAACAAGGATTTATATTTTGGGTGTTGCGATTTAATAAAGAACCTGATTTTTGTTGGCGCTGCTTTGCCGCGCCAACAAAAATCAGTTCCTTATGCTGTGGTTACAGGCTCTTTAGCCAAAAACTTCTCAAGCTCAGTAATCGCTTCTGCATCAACCTTCTCTTGCATTGGACAGAACTTAGGCCCACACATCGAGCAGAATTCTGCGGTCTTATAAATATCCGCAGGCAAGGTCTCGTCATGGTATTCCTTAGCCCGTTCAGGATCGAGAGATAGCTCAAACTGCTTATTCCAATCAAAGTTGTAACGCGCAGTTGATAGCTCATCATCGCGATCGCGGGCATTAGGACGATGACGGGCAATGTCGGCAGCATGAGCTGCGATCTTGTAGGCAATCAAGCCATTACGCACATCTTCGGCATTGGGCAAACCAAGGTGTTCCTTCGGTGTGACATAGCAAAGCATAGCAGTACCATACCAACCAGCCATCGCTGCACCGATCGCCGAAGTGATGTGATCATAACCGGGGGCAATGTCAGTAACCAGAGGACCAAGCACATAGAAAGGAGCTTCGGAGCATTCTTCCATTTGCTTACGCACATTGAACTCGATCTGATCCATTGGCACATGTCCCGGACCTTCCACCATGACTTGAATATCATGTTCCCAAGCACGGCGAGTTAGCTGTCCGAGGGTTTTCAATTCTGCAAGCTGAGCAGCATCAGATGCGTCATGTAAACATCCAGGGCGGAGAGAATCACCTAAGCTAAAGGAAACATCATGCTTCTTGAAGATTTCGATGATGTCATTGAAGTGGGTATAGAGAGGATTTTGCTTGTGATGATGCAACATCCAACGCGCCAGAATACCACCACCACGGGACACAATACCTGTCAGGCGATTCTTTACCAGAGGCAGATGCTCGATCAAAATTCCTGCGTGAATGGTTTGATAGTCTACACCCTGCTCAGCGTGCTTCTCAATGATATGAAGGAAGTCGTCGGCTGTGAGGTTTTCCATTCTGCCATGCACACTTTCGAGCGCTTGGTAAATGGGAACTGTACCGATGGGAACTGGTGAAGCATTAATAATCGCAGTCCGAATCACATCCAAATCACCACCACCTGTGGACAAGTCCATCACGGTATCAGCGCCATATTTGACCGATAGATGGAGCTTGGCAACTTCTTCGTCAATATTAGAAGAGTTAGGAGATGCACCAATATTGGCATTGACCTTACATCGGAAGGCAATGCCAATTCCCATGGGTTCAAGATTGGTGTGATTCTTGTTAGCGGGAATAATTGCCCGACCTCTAGCAACCTCAGCACGTACTAATTCGACGGGAAGATTTTCACGCCATGCTACATACTGCATCTCTTCAGTGATGATGCCTTGACGAGCGCAGTGCATTTGCGTACCGCGATATTCCCCGCGCCTTGTGGGTGCAGAGTTAAGCTTTAGTCCAACTGTCATGTAAATTTCCTCAAATAATTTGCTTTCCTACGCCGATGTCAATCGGTTCAGGTTCTAAGGATTTGCTCTCAGTCTGGTTTTCACAGACACTCCTAGCATTTTGAGATCATAGCACTGTAAAGCTAGTGCTTATAGTTAGAGATAGGCTGGGCTATAAAAATTAATTATTGCCATACAGCGCGTTGCGCTACCAGATAAATTTTTGAAAGCGCCGCTTAGCGGCGCTTTCAAAAATTTATCTGTACTATGTTAGGTTGAAGACGCAAAGCGTCTTCAACCTATAGGGTTAGGTGAAATCAATATTGTCGTAAAGATCGGCTATTTGGATTTGCACATCTGCAAACTTTAGAGAAATCGTCACGGTCGGGTCATCATATTCCGAAAATAACCATTGATTAACCGCAGTTTTGACATGATGCTCTACATGAACACGATACTGATCAATTAATAAATATTCCTGAAAAGTATTAATAGTTCGGTAAGAGGCAAATTTTTCACTGCGATCGTAGTTTTGGGTGGATTTAGATAACACTTCCGTAATGAAGCACGGATTGGTAATTGTATCCTTACGACTATCCTGCATTTCCAAAGGTTTAGGCGCAACCATCACATCAGGATATGTATGCATCTTGAGGTCAGGAATCCAAAGTCGCTGATCGGCAGAAAATAAACGAAAAGGCTTACCGCGTAGGGCAATTTTGATAATTGACAATAAATTGACAGCGATTTCAGTATGGTTTGGTGTACCACCAGTCATTGGAATAATTTCTCCATTACGGTATTCGTTGCGAATGTCTGAAGCTATTTCTAGCTCTAGGTATTCGTCAACTGTGTAAGTTTTCTTGGCGAGTTGAGTAACCATAAATGCTTTAACGCCGATCGCGTCCTGATGAAATTTGTTTAAAGTAAGGCTCTGTCGAGTTAAGACATTCTTGCAATTCTGGTGTTACATCTGTAGCAGCAACGCCATCTTGCTCATAAACAAAACCTTCGCGCACAAAGCGCCCAACTAATTTGCCGAACGTAATTTTATTGGGGCTGAACCCATATTGTAGAATTGCGAAATTATCCAGATTGCCTTTCTTGGGAGCTTGCAAAGTATAAACTTCGTAATCAATCCCAGTCTGATATCGAGGAATTGCTAACTTGAGGGAAACAATTGTCGAGCCGTTGGGTGAAAATCCGTGATAGCAGATCCGCTCTTTGCGATCTTTTGATTCTGCTTGTTTGGCGATGCGAATATATCGCGAACCACCACCCCAATAAAGCCCTTCTTCGATCGCTTGGGCACGATCACTTATCACTAAGCTAGAACCGAGGCAACTAAGAGCGATCGCGGCTATACCGTACAAAACTTTTTTCATGTTTTTTATCTGAGCGCTATTCAAATAAACATCTACAGGCGACGCTTCGCGCCGCCTGTACTATTCAAAAATCTGGGATATTAGACAGGAAAAGTCTGGTAAAAGTGGCGATGTTAGAGTATCAGTTGCAAATAAAGTCATCTCTAATTTGAGAATGCCATTTTCGCGCCGATAAACTTGAATTTGTTTCGCTTGCCAATCCGCAATCCAATATTCCAATACTCCCCTTGATGAATAAAGTTTAAGTTTTACTTCGCGATCGCACTTTTCGTTATCAGTTCCTGCAGATAGCACCTCGATCACCAGCTCAGGCGCACCGCGAAAATGCCCCGTATCATCAATTAAAGCTGCATATTTCTCCTTACTCATCCAGATCACATCGGGAATGACATCATCATTGTCACCAAAGATCAATCCTGCTCCAATTACCGCGTATCCTAACCCCGATACTTTTGACCAAGCTTTAAGCTCATAATGAAAATTGCCACAGGTATCTTGATGTTTATTATGAGGCGCTCTAGTCACGTAAAGTTCTCCATTAATAATTTCATAACGGTTGCTATTGTCGGGCATGAGTTCGAGGTCAGCGCTAGTCCAAAGAAGTTGCCCTTCTGTGACAAGGGGATTGTTAGTGGTTTCAGGTATAGCAACGATCGCTTGAGTCATAATGTAGTCCTACGATGAGCGCGATATCGTAATAGTATAGCAAGGGGCAATTGATGGTAACAAAGATGATTACTCTGGTAACAGGCGCAACTCGCTCAGGTAAAAGTGAATGGGCAGAACATTTAGCAATGCGATCGCAAAAAAATGTAATTTATATCGCCACAGCGACTCGTTATCAAAATGATGCGGAATGGGAAGCTCGATTACAAAAACATAGTGATCGCCGTCCTGAAAGTTGGCAAGTTCTAGAAGTTCCTATTGAATTAGCTGTAACCATTTCAGAACTTGCTAGTAATTCTTCCAATTATATTCTGGTGGATTCACTCGGAACTTGGCTAGCCAATCTTTTAGATAAGAATGAGGACGAATGGGCAAAGATTGAGCATGAACTATTGCAGGTAATTCAAACCTGTATCGTTGAGAATGAGTTGTTACACGCTGTTAAAGGCTGCATCGTTGATATTACCTTTGTTGCGGAAGAAGTGGGTTGGGGAATTGTACCAGCCTATGAATTAGGTAGAACCTTTCGCGATCGCCTTGGTGGTCTCAGTCGCAAAATTGGTGCGATCGCTGATGCGGTCTACTTAGTCACTGGTGGATATGCAGTCAATCTCACTCAAATTGGCGAAAGATTACCCTGACTTTGTTCTCATAGAATGATTAGTCTCTTTAAATGACTTATACCAATTCATGAAGGTGTGACATTTTGTGAATTGCAAACTAAACCCAGTAAGGGTTTTTAAAACTAAAAATGGTTATGCTATTTTTAGTTTTGAGATTAGGACTGTTATAGCTCTGGACTAAATGTAAGGTTGCGTTACTTTCATCACCTATAGCGCGATCGCCCCAAATAAAGGTAGGATTTCCGATGGACAACTAACAGCATCAACAATACCGCAGTCATGGAAAACCCCAAAACCTTGGGCTATGCTCAGCCAGCCGAATGGCAACCCCATAGCGCATGTTGGCTAGCCTTCCCCAGCCATCGCGACCTGTGGTTAGAATATCTCGATATCGTCCAAGCGGAATTTGTTGCCCTTGCCAAAGCGATCTCCACATCCGAGCAGCTAGAGATTTTAGTCCTAGAGGAAACCGCCGCACTTGCTAAGCAATTGCTTGGCGACTTACCTGTGTGCTTCCATCAGATTCCCTTTGGCGATATCTGGATGCGCGACATGACTCCGATTTATATCAAAAATGCCGATGGGAAATTAGGGGCTTTGCATTTCCAATGGAACGGATGGGGGGGCAAATATATGCTCGAACATGACGATCGCGTAGCAGCTAATATTCTCCAAACCCTTGATTTTCCTACATTTGAATTTGACTGGGTACTTGAAGGTGGCGCGATCGAAGTCGATGGCGAAGGAACCTGTTTGACGACCAAGCAATGTTTACTCAATCCAAATCGCAATCCTCACCTCGATCAAGAAGCGATCGAATCTGGCTTAAAAATAGCTTTGGGCGTAGAAAAAGTTCTGTGGATTGAGGAAGGTCTGCTCAATGACCACACTGACGGACATATCGACACGATCGCGCGTTTCATCGCACCGCATACGATCATGTGCATGGAACCAACTTCTGAGGATGATCCTAACTATCAAGTTCTCAAGGATATCGCATCACAGTTAGAAACCATGACCGATGCTAAGGGCAGAAAAATAGATGTAGTGAGAATCCCTTCACCCAATCTTGTTCTCGATGACGAAGATGAAATCATGCCTGCTAGTTATCTCAATTTCTATATCTCTAACGATAGCGTAATTATTCCCATTTACGGTTCTCCTAATGATGAACTCGCAGTGCAAGCAATCGCTAAGCATTTTCCGAACCGCAAAGCGATCGGACTTTCTGCAAAACATATTCTCTTAGGTGGTGGTGCATTCCATTGCATCACCTGTCATCAACCCCAATAACAGATTCAGCGCTTTGCGCTGAATCTGTTACAGATGAAAATTAGTGCATAGCGCTGTGTTTTTAATACTGAGTAATAATTATGTCATGGATAGAACTGAGTATTGATACTACTAATGAAGCGGTAGATTGGGTCTGTACCTTGCTTGCCAAAGCGATCGCTGTTGAAGATATGCATATCAGCGAATATCAGGAAGAATCATCACAATGGACATTTACGATCCAAATGTACTTACCTGAGGATGCACGTATTCATCAACGGATTGATGAGATTGAGAAAATTCTCACACCACTGAATCGCACAGGTATGACTAGTGGATTACAAACCTTTATCCTTGACCATAAGCCCGTCCACATAGCATTGGAATCTCATACGGCAAGTTCTTTAATTAGAAAAATAGGCGATCGCTTTGTGGTTCTATCGGCGACATCAGACTATCAAGCCCATCCCCAAGAGATTGTGCTGCGTTTGCAAAATAGTCTTGCCTTTGGCAGTGGGCTACATCCCGCAACTATTCTCAGCTTGCGCTTACTAGAGCGCCATGTTAAGCCCAATCTCGACACCCTCGATCTTGGTTCAGGCTCAGGGATTCTCAGTGTCGCTATGGCAAAGTTAGGCGCAAAGGTGTTGGCGATCGATAATGATCCCATTGCGGTATCAGCAACTCAAGATGCAGTAGAGCGAAACCAAGTCACACAGCAGGTGACAGTCAAAGAGGCAAGCCTTGGCAGTGCTAGTCAATTGGGGCATTGGATGGGCGGTGATAGCATTGAGTCTGTTCCTGCAATTGCAGCTCAGAAACAATTCGATCTGATCGTTGCTAATATTTTTGCGCGAGTGCATATTTCCCTTGCCCCTGAATTTTACAAAGCGTTACGTTCCACTTCCACCCATTCAGGGATCTTAATCACTGCAGGATATACCAGCGATCGCTCCGAAAATGTATCTTCGGCAATGCTTGAAGCAGGTTTTCTAGAATGCGATCGCGCCCAAATCGATGAATGGATCGCGATCGCCTATCGTTTAGGTTAGTTGATACCCGTCGAAAGCAGTCATAGTGTTTTCCTACGGGTTTATTTTCCCGCCGAAGGCGGGAAAATAAACCCCTGTAACTCTCTTGATTAAAAAGCACTATGAGTATTACCACACTCGATTAAATTGAAATTAGATTAATTTTTTGCTTGTAAAACCAAGTAGCTGGGCATAATTAAAAAAAAGAATCAAAACCTGTGGCGCACGCTGTGCGTGCGTCACAGGTTTTGGGTTTTTATATTTAATTGCACCCAACTATTTATGAAATATCTACAACTATTACCGATTCTGAGTATTTTTGCTTTCCCTGCAATCGCTGTAGCCCAATATCCGATTATTTTTAATCATGTCAAGGATATTTCTATGAGTCAAGATGACTGTATCAGCAGAGCTGAAGAAGCAGTCAAAGAGGCTGGGTTTAATAGAAACTTTGAAACTCTACGCAGTGGAGCATTTGGCGTAAATGGTTCCTATAGCGTGTCTGTACGCTGTGAAGCGAAAAAAGGAATAGTTTTCTTTGCGGTGGCAGGTCCTGATAACAAAACTGCAAGCAATCTTGTTAGACGAGTACAAAAGATTTTCTAAGGTTAATCTTGCAATTGTAATTGAACTTAATAATTTTCTATATCTGGCTCAGTCTCAAAGATTGACTAAAGCACGATAATAGTAATTAGTTAGACCAGTAGTGATCGCTACTAAATCAAATGATGTCTTGTCTAGACTAAATACCAATTAAGAAACGAAATCACGTTTTTTAATTTTCTAACTACATAGAGGAGGTGGAGGATATATGGTGTATACCCCTTTGATTGGTTTCACTCTATTTATGATCCTATTTTTAGGAGTAGCGTTTATGCTCAGTTATTTCTGGTGGGCCGATCGCTACAAAACTCCAGAAGTAATTGCCGCAGAAGTAATGCAGTTTTCTGAGCAAATCACCAACGCATTGTCAGTTTTTGCAGTAGGAATGCTAGCCTTTGGCATCATGCTCATCTTTCTCAATTTTTCGCTTCGTGCTTCCTAAGAATCTACCCTTACAAAAGAATGGCGGCGCGAAGCGCCGCTATTCTTTATCTAAAATTGATGGTGCGGGGCAAAGCATCGCATTACCAATTCGGAATATAGAAAATTTATAAAAAGCCGACTGCTCCACCTAGCAATACACTCATCCCCGCGATCGCGATCGGATGAATTACCAAAGCCCAAATACTGGGAATCTTGATCCCATCGCAAAGGGGAAATACTAAACGGGCGATCGCTGCATTAACAATTAAAAAGACAATTGCCCAGAGGGGAATCAATCGTAAATTGAGAATAGCTAAGGCAAGCCAAATCAAGATATTAGCGATCACGACAGCACCGATACCCTGTACCCATGCTTTGCCCGACTCAATGGGGCGATCAGGCGACATCCAGACCAAGCCTAACCAAGTTAACCCTGCCAATAAACCACAGGCGATCGCATCAGTAAGAAATTGCATATATTTTCACAGCGTGAAACTAATTCAACAGAGTTGATTTTGAGTGGCTTTGCCACCCAAAATCAGTATTGCTACTCAATTCTGGCAGGAATCCCCTGACGACGCAATTGCTCGATCCGTTGTTGAGCCACATTAGGATCGCGATACGAGCCAACCTGTACTTGACCATCACTGGGGCGTACATAGGCATCGCGTTCGATCTGTTGAGCACTAGCCGCATAGCTATTTTCAACAACGACACGATAGCTACTTTGGGCTGGTGGAGTTGTGGCGGCAGATGAGATGGGGGCTGCATATTTCACAGCCGTGTTACTACGAGGCGCAACATATTCAGGAACAGGCGTAGGCGTTGTTGGCACTACCGAGACATTCCGTGATGGCTTGGGTGTAGAAGAAGAGTTAGAGCTAGGAGTACGGCTGGGTGCAGGCTCACTATAGGAACGTGTGGGTACAGGTTCGTTCCTAGGCATAGGTGCAGGTGTGTAACTCCTCTCCAAAGGTGCTAAAGCTGGTGGCAGTGGTGCAACCGACATGGGCGGTAAAGACATTGATGGCACTGTCCGCAATGGTGAACTTGGCACAAAAGCACTATTGGGAGCAAAGACCGATGAGTTTTTGGTTAATGTACTATTTTTGTTTTTATTGACAAAAGTAGGATCAGCGATCGCTTTACTATTTTTAGCGAGGCTATCGACATTAACCTGAGTTTTATCCCCCGCAAAAGGCACAAAGGATAAGTCATTAGATTTCTGCTGATTTTGTAAATTAATATCCTTGCCCAAATCATCATTGTTAGTTTGGGCTGCTTTAGTTTTTTGTTCTGGTTTAAATAACTTCATTACCCCAGAAGGATCGACCATCAAATAACCGATCGCTGCACTAGAGCAGAGCAGTAATAATAGTGAAATTATCCCCACAGGATTCATCAAACTGCGGAGGGCACTCTTTTCGGCTGGCGGAGCAGGATATGGATATTCTTGATTAACTGAATCTTGATAATTATCTGCGTAGTTATTGCTGTAATCATTAGCAAAACTCTGCAAGATTTCATCATCATCAGGGGCAGGAATCTGTGCCATCGTTGGCTCAATATTGGGTGCATCACTTGGCGAATTGATACCCATTGATGCGTCACCATAACCATGCAAACTTTGAGCATATGCAACTGCTCGGTCTAAATCTGCATTAATACCACTATGACTAGGGCTATCTAAGCTATCGAGATCTAGTCCTCTATATTGATGTAATTCCGCATTCGCGATCGCGTCGGTAGTATTTGTACCCAATGGTGGCATCACAGGCATTTGAATCGTGCGGCGATCGCTATTGACTTCTACAGGAGGCGTGAGAGGAGACAAAGCTTCCGACAAACTGGGCGATGTCCAGATGGATTGAGTAGATACTGCGCGAGGTCTAAAAGGATTGAGATAGGAAATGGTTTGACCATTCTCTTGCCAATGGCGGTAGCGATCTAGCTCATCATTGAGGCTCGCATCCAAACCAGCCAACGCTGTTTGCAAGACTGATGATTGAGCGATCGCAGGCAAAAAATCAGTCTCTGCGTCAGTGACCCTTGGGTTAGTTTGAGAAATTTTGGGTGAGATGGTTGGGGAGATGGTAGGACTCAATGTTTGCATAATTCTTTACCTCAGGCAGTAACGGCGGGTTGAGCTAGGTAAATGTCTCGGATATCTTCGGGCAGAGCATCTTCTAGGGCTTGATAGGCTCTGAATAGAAGTTGTTTTACATCGCTAGCAGAAATGCTTTCGCCCTCAGCATGTAAGTAGGCGGCGATGCGTGTATGGCTCCATTGAAAAGTTTGAGATAACAATAGTACCAGACGCAGGTTGCCTGCCATTTGATTTAGGGCTTGATTAAGGTAGCACCAAAATACAGGGGGGGTATCCTTGAGGGAATATTGAATTTCTTCAACGGGAGGTACTTCGGCACGATTAATCATCATCGCGGCAATATTGATTAGCCAACTTTGCAAGGATAGACGCGGCGTTGTCACCCGCAGGTCTAGCACTCGCATTTCGTGGTAGATATATTCCCAAGTTTTGACAAATAAATAGTCTGATTGCACGGGCGATCGCGTTGCCGTGCCAATCAAGGTATACAGCACTTGTCCATAGCGACAAAAAATCGCTGCAAAATATTGACCCTCTTCAGGATGCCTTTGAAATAGTGTCACGAGTTCGCGATCGCTTTTCTGGAAAAGCGCCTGAATCTTAGGGTGATGAATTTCGGGAAGGGGGGGAAGCTGCACGGTCACGGCTATTGCTAGCTCACTTTATAGGTTTTCATTTTTGATGCACACATACTAGCAGCAAAGTATGATAATGCAACCCGTAGTTCGTACTAAATAATTTCAGAGGGAGATCTTGGCATCTCGTGCTGGAAAGTAGGCTTTATGATTTACCGCAGTTTAACTGACATTAATATTTACGATTCCCCAATGCTCGATCGCCTTGCAACACAGATGGCAAAGGGTAGATATTTACAAGTATTAGAGGCTGAGCCAAATTTTCTAAAAATCCAGCTACTCGAAGATGACTATGAGGGGTTGCTTGATCGCCAAGATTTCCAAAAATTAGAGTCAAGCGATCACCAAAGTTTCATCGATAATTTACCACCAGCATTAAGTGCTGCCGAAATAGGCGATCGCTTGCCGCAAGTCATTGCTTTTATTCAACAAGCAATGGCAACACCAAATGAATATCTCTGGGGTGGGACAGTTGCGCCAAATTATGATTGTTCTGGACTAATGCAAGCCGCCTTTGCTTCAGTTGGTATTTTGATTCCCCGCGATGCCTATCAACAGGAAGCCTTTGGTGAACCCGTCTCTCTAGATGAGTTGCAAATCGGCGATCTGATTTTCTTTGGCACACCTGCTAAGGCGACTCATGTGGGTATATATATTGGCGATCGCGCCTATATCCATAGCTCTGGCAAAGACCATGGACATAATGGTATTGCTATCAGTGAAATCTCAGGCTCAGATCAGGTTTCACAATGGTATGCCAGCCAATTACGTGTTGCTGCAAGAATTACCAAAAGCTATAAAAACGAAAGTTCGGGATAATGTTCGGGATAATTATGCACAGCTACCTAAAATCGTAACTGACTAGAATGAATCACTCCCATTGAGCCACATACATCGGTGTAGTACCATTCTCCGTTTCTTCCATAAAGGTCAATGGTTTGAGGTGATTTCACCACACATAGGAGATTACCGTTAGGCGATACTCTCACATTTGATGGAGGATCAAAGACAAAGGCTGTACCTGTACGTGATGTCTGCGAATCGAAATTACAAACATAGTCCAGCATTTTTTCGGTTGCTGCAGATTGAGGACGATGGACAATACGTTCAGGAAAGGTAGTCCATACTAGGTCTTGACAATTTGCTTGGCTTTCAACGCGATCGCTGCCTAAGTAATAGACAAAGTTCACACTGCGATAACTAGCTCTCGAAATTGAACAAGTATCAATATTAATCGCTTGCCCATCCACGGCTCTACCAACGTAGTAGTTACAAGATTGTGCTGCGGTTGGTTCACTTACGATGAGGCTAGCTGCGATCGCTGTCAGTAGGATTAGACCAGAGGATACAAGAGGTTTCATACATACCTCCAAACTCCCACGAGTATATACACAATTGTATCATTTAATACAAATAGTTGTCTTTTGTATTAAGGGACTTGCTATTAATTAAAGTACCTGTGGCTTCGACTCCGCTCAGCCAACGTTAGCTGAGAGAAGTCGAAGCTAGATAACTTTGGTGGGTCATTTTTTATCCGCAAGTCCCTAAGCCTCTTTTTGAAAGCGCAGCTTCGCTTTGCTTTCAAATCAATAGGAGCAATCAACTCCAGTACAAAGTCTAGTAAACCAATTTTTCGCGATGACTCGTAGAGCAAAGTCATGCCCCAATCTGCCACCAGTAACTGCATAGCGCAGAGCAAAATCTAAATTTGAATTGTATTGATCCCTAACGATGGGGCGCAATCCCTTTAAATCAAAGACTGGAATTTTAAAATCGCTAGGAAGTTGCCCTAATTCTGATAACTCTTTGAGTGCAATCCATCGGTGATGCCCAGAATCTAGACGGATTTTGCTAGGATTTTGGCGATCGCGAATCATCAGACTAACAAGGGGGATACCCATCCAGCCATGAGCCAAGATACTCGATTTGTAGTCACTTACTAAATCTGACTTGTATTCGTCACAATTACCATACTGACTAAAAGCATTAAAAAAATCTTTTGGGGTAAACCAATAGGCAGAAACCAACATTTTGTGTACTGTCGTCACTGCATGTAGTTTGTGTTCTTCTGAGAATTTCCCCTCATCTTCCTCTCTAAAATGTTGCCATTGAAAATCAGTCCAATCTGCTGTTTTTAATGGCAATAATTCCTGATCAAAATCAAAGGCATCAGTTTGCGGAATAGCTTCAGACGCAATCGCGTTAAATTTTGGAACTCCCGCAACATTTGGGGATGCTTCTATGTTGACATTAGCCTGTTTGCGTTTAGAAGTTGATGATTGTTTCTTGTTTTGCCATTCAACGAATGAGGGATCGCTCAATACCTTGTTAACTCTTTCCAGACTGTAGAGCTTAAGTGGCGCACTTTTACTTTTAGTGTTTTTCTCGGTCTTATCACATTCACCCAAGAATTTCTTGATTGTGGGATCGGTAAAACCATGCAACTCTTTGAGTTCCTTGGAAGATATATATTCAGTTTCTGTGCCTGCAATAGTCACTTTTTTACCCTTGCCTTAATAATTTAGGAGCGTCAATTAAGTTGGTGGAATTTAACCGTAGGTTGGTTTGGCGATCAGTATTACAGCAACATTTTTAAAAGCGTGGCGAAGCCGCGCTTTTAAAAATGTTGCTGGGTTTCAAGTCATTGCACAGCACTGTAGCTCATGCTTAATATTTATATGTTATATTTAGAGCATAAGGGATCGTAAGGGTTTCGACGTGTTAGTAGAAGCTATCCCTTGATGCAGGTCGAGAGCGGGCTATCTCTCGTAAATCAATGGCTCAAACAAGTACATGCGAACAACATTGTATCTTTCTCTCGTAAAGCAGCTCCAGTAGCAGCCTAAGAACCAAACTTTTCGGTTTCGAGGAGTGGTGTATGACTCCGTTAAATGCCTCACTCAACCAATCAACGGATGCTGTGAATAGCTTTCTCTGGTAGGCTTTTCGCTTAAGACTTTATCAGTGCATCTCCCATTGCTAGAGATAAATAGCAGTTCCCTCCAAGAGGATTAGATTGGATAAACCTGTGAATGACTGGGAGGTTAGGCGCTAGTGCGGACGGCAGTTCGACTCTGCCCGATTCCATTAACCTAATAAAAAAGGCACTTGCTTAGCAAGTGCCTTTTTTATTTCACCATTACTACAGACGTAAAATAAGGAAGCAGATTTTTGATAGTGTGGCTTCGCCGCACCATCAAAAATCTGCTTCCTTATTAAATTGCAGAGCCATAACGTACATTGAAACAAGGATTTACAAGTTCTCAATATTTTAAGCAGCTAATTATTTTAGCTAGCCTGCCTGTGCTCGTTGGTATTAGCTTTGTGCAGATGATCCCCACATGGGAGATGTTCAAACCGATCGCCATATTAGTATTTTTGATCGTGACTATCTGGTTTGCGTTCAGGTGGCGATCGCAGACTGCGCGTAACCAGAGAGTTATCTTATTTCGCCCATTTATCTTTTTTCCATTTTTAGCAATTTTCACTCTAGCCGTTCCATTTTTTTTGTTGGTCAACTTAGCGATCGCCTATCTGGATTACCATCATGTCGCCACGTATCAATTTCAAGACTTACCCACAACTCTGTACATTTACGAAAATACTTGTTTTCCCCCTGATAGTCGGACTGAGTGCAATTATTATTCCACTGAGATTAGGAGTAGGGTATGGATTTTGCCAGTTACGACGACCTTACTCTCTTGTCCTTGCTTTTTTGAGAAGCCAATTCTCCGAGGTGATATCGCAACTTTTCCGATTGAAGCAAGCCGAGACACATCCAAAGTTGCAGTCTCTATAGATATGAGGTATGGCAAAGTAGTAATACCAATTCACAAAAGTGTGACTACACTTTTGTGAATTAAAAAATAAACCCAGTAAGGGTTTTAAAAACACAAAATGCGTAGCCATTTTGTGTTTTGGGATCAAGGTAGCTGATTAGAGATGAGGTAATCTTAATGCTGCAATCAGACTTAAAGCAAAATTTGCAAGGCGATCGCTCTAATACTCTCGTTGGCAATCAATCTATTAATCAATATGAACAAGATTTTTATGCTTGGACACAAGAGCAATCTGAATTATTACGTTTGGGGCAATGGCAGGGGCTAGATATTGAAAATTTGGTAGAGGAGATTTTATCGTTGGGTAGGCTGCAAAAGCAGGAACTCCGCAATCGTTTAGGAATTTTAATTGGGCATTTATTAAAGTGGGACTATCAACCAGAATTGCGTAGTAAAAGTTGGCGAGCCACTATTCGCGAACAACGGGATGAGATTTTAGAAATTTTGCAAGAGAATCCCAGCTTAAAGCCTTACCTTGATGAAGCGGTTCAAAAGGGATTTCGCCAAGGGATTAACTTAGTTTTAAAAGAAACGCCCCTTGATCTGCATGACTTACCCTCAGTATGTCCCTATGCGATCGCCCAAATTCTCGATCTACAATTTCCGTTTGAATAATCTATATAGCAACCGTGGAAGTGCCCCCGAAGGGGTGCGCTTCCTGACCAATCAGAGCATTTAGTGCGAAGCATGACAATTTCTCCCCTATTCCTTAAGGAGTGTCTTGTCATAGTTTAGGCAAATTCAAAAAATTTAAAATAAATTTAATTAATTAATAAAAACCTGAAAATCCTTGCTAAACATTGCGATCGCTCTATTACAAGCATCAGAAAAGCCTGTTAATTTTGCAGAGTTAACTTCTTGACGTTTCTATAAACTTTGCGTCAAACTGTCTAGTAACTCAATAGCTAGAACCAGCATGGAAACTCTGGAATTCATTATTTACCCAGATGGTCGGGTCGAAGAGCGTGTGACAGGCATTGTCGGTTCTAGTTGTGCTGAGGTGACAGCAGCGATCGAAGCAAAACTAGGGATAGTCGCTCATCGAGAGTTAACTTCCGAAAATTTTGCTCAGCAGCAACTTACATCTCAGTCGGCTACGCAACTCGATCGGGTGTCAGATATGGACGCTTCTAGATTTAGTCAATGGTAATAAAGCCCTGAAAATCCAAGTTTTCACCAGATTAAACAAAAAAATTTAAAAATCTCGTCCATTTGCCCATTAGATCGAAGTCAGGATAAACCCTATGTCACATTTTAGCCAAGTAAAAACCCAAATCCGTAGTTTAGAACCGCTTCAAAAGGCTCTAACTGATTTAGGAGTCAATTGGAAATCTGGAGCATCGCCCATGCGCGGTCATCAAGGTGCAACAACCGAGGCTGAAGTGGTAATCGCCCAAGACAATGGTTATGATGTTGGCTTTCAGTGGAATGGTTCTGAATATGCCCTAGTCGCCGATATGCAGTTTTGGCAACAGCCTTGGACTGTGGAAAGTTTCTTGCAAAAGGTCACTCAGCGCTATGCGATCGCTACAGTGATGAGCGAATCGAGCAATCAAGGATTTGCCCTCGCTGAGCAGCAAGTACGTGAAGATGGCTCAGTACGTTTAGTTCTCCAGCGTTGGAATGGATAATTTGCCCGTTCATACAGCAGAACCATTATCTACGGGTTTAGAGCCAGATATTAGTGATCGCTCTGGCTTTGAACCCGAACTGGGTGGTGAGTTGCGACAAAATGCAGTATTTGTCGATGAAACTGTATGTATTGGTTGTGGACATTGCGCCCATACAGCCAGCGGTACTTTCTTTTTGGAACAGGATTATGGACGCGCTAGGGTCATAGCCCAAGATGGCGATGAAGAAGATTTGGTACAGGAAGCGATCGATACTTGCCCAGTGGATTGTATTGCGTGGGTTAGCTACAACGACCTCAACAAACTAGAAGAAGCTAGAAAAAATCAAATTATCAGAAATCTAGGAATCATAGGTGATGGCTCAGCCCTAAGACGCTCCATTAACCAATAAAAAAGAGGGGGGGCTTTGCACCCCCTCTTTTTTTAATTAGTAACGACGACCGCCGCCACCAGAAGGACGACCACCGCCGCCCTTAAATCCGCCTCTGCCACCACCAAAGGAGTCAGAGCTTTCACGAGGCTTAGCCTTGTTCACTTTGAGTGAACGCCCCATCCATTCTGCTTCATCAAGCGCTTCAATAGCTGCATCTTCTTCGGTTTCTGCTGTCATTTCCACAAAAGCAAAACCGCGTGGACGACCTGACTCACGATCAATAGGTAGATGGACACGGGTGATTTTGCCATATTCTGCAAATACGGCTTTTAAATCATCTTCTGTAACCTCGTAAGAGAGATTACCAACATAAATAGACATAATACTTGCTTCAACAATCAGAGATGTGTAGAGATAGAGATTTCGGAAAGAAGCCTGCCACGATGAAACAGAAGACGACTGTCAATACTGAAAACAAACATGCGATCAAGAAATACTCATCCGCACATATTCTAGCGCAGTCATCTTCAATTATTGAATGATCTTAAAAATATTTCTTGAAAATATTATTTATGATTATTTAGGCAAGATGATTTGAGTAAGTAACTGGGTGTAATTAAATATAAAGCCTAAAAACCTGTAGCCTATGCTGTGATTACGCTACAGGTTTTTGATCTTGGTTTTAATTATGTCCAGATATTTATCTAATTAAAAACAAGAATTGGGGCATAACTTTTTGTTGGAAATATTGTTCAGAGTTGATAGTGACGGACTTGAGAGGATACTTCTACAGCATTGTCATCACGACTATGATGCTGAATAAAAAAGTGTTGTCCGATACGTTTTTATATAAATTAAAATAAATTTGGCTTATATATAATTTGCGATCGCCTATTTAGGGTTCTGCAATTTAATAAAGAACCAAATTTTTTGTGGCGCGGCTTCGCCGCGCCACAAAAAATTTGGTTCCTTAGTTTGAGAAATTATCAGAAAGTATCAATAATCTCTGGACTGTCATCTTCCTTAAGACATTATTAATGCAAAGTTAGGATAATTTAGAACAGGCTTTGAGAGAGGGTTTACTTAGTCATTCTCTATAAAATCCCAGAAAAAAAGCCTTGCTATGCAAGGCTTTTTTTCTGGCTTGTAAACTTTGCAAGCCTAAACTGAATTGAGGTTTTGTACCCAGCTATTTTCTATTTGCTGGAAATCTTGACCTTAGCCATCTGTGGGGTAGTGGACTCACCAGACAGTAATTTGCTCAGCATATTGTCAATTAAGGCATCGATCGCATATTTGCCACCACCGTAAATAGCGAAGAAGGCAAAGGATGCTGCATAAATCGAAGATAGTTCAATCGATGGGATAGAAAAACCACCAACTAAAATATGGTGATAGTTTGCCACCAGCATCGTTGTAAATAGCCCTAAAGCCGCAGGTCTAGTCAAAAAACCTAAAGCTAATAGAGGTGAAGCCACTAATTCCGTAATTGCTGCACAATATGCAAAAAAGATGGGAAATGGTAAGCCGATCACTTCGACATAGGCTTCTGCGAAACTAGGAATATCGGACAGTTTATCTAAACCGTTGTGGATCATTACTGTGCCAAGTACCACTCTGAGCAAGAGTAATGAAGCTTGGGTTAATGAGATAGGCGCAGAGTCGGAGCTCACGATGAGGCGACCAATGGAAGCAGCAAAGCGAATCGTATTATTCATTGGCTTACACCCTCTGTTAACAAAAAGTAATTTATTGAAATAATTTATGACATATATACATTAATCTTAACATAAAGATTTTTAGGGTGAATCATTAAGAAATTGCTAGAACTGAAAGCTTACATAGCGTCCCTCTGCTTTTGGTTGTGTTACGATCGCAAAACAATCTGTGTGTATTGCATCTCACATTCAACGTCATCCCAAATTATTCTTAGTAAATTCTTAGAGCAAAGCTTATGTCTGCATTGCCTGCAATTGCCGTACTTGCGATTCTGATATTGGTTCATGAACTCGGACACTTTATGGCTGCCCGTGTACAGGGTATTCATGTAAATCGATTTTCGATTGGGTTTGGACCTGTGCTGTGGAAATATCAGGGCAAGCAAACGGAATATGCGCTGCGGGCAATTCCCCTTGGTGGCTATGTCGGTTTTCCCGATGATGATGAAGATAGCGATATCCCGCCTAATGATCCCAACTTAATGAAAAATCGCCCCATCGTCGATCGCGCGATCGTTATCAGTGCAGGGGTTATCGCTAACTTTGTATTTGCCTATCTAGTTTTATTAGTCATGACCCTGAGCGTTGGTATCGGCACTGTCGATCAACCGGGGGTAAGAATCACGAAAATTCTTGAACCAAATGCACCTGCGGCAGTTTCAGGTTTACGCTCTGGCGATATTATCTTGGCGGCTAACGGTACAAAATTTGACACCAGTTTGACCACCTTGGATCGCTTTCAGTCCTTGATTGCCAAAAATGCCAATCAAACCGTAGATTTGCAGGTAATGCGCGATGGCAAAATGCTGCAAGTACCAATCTTGCCTGATGGTGAAGCTGGTAAAGGCAGAATCGGGGTCAGATTGGACTTTACAGGTAAGCCCCATCGTCGAGCTGTACATAATATTGGCGAAGCAATTGATAATGCAACTCAAAGTTTTGAGCGCTTAGTCGTGATGACTGTTCAAGGTTTAAAACAACTTGCCACCAATTTCCAAAATACGGCTTCGCAGTTGTCAGGACCTGTAGCGATCGTGGCGATGGGTTCAGAATTAGTTAAATCCGACGCGGCAGCATTATTTGATTTCACGGCAATCATTAGTATTAACCTCGCGATTATCAATATTTTGCCCTTGCCTGCTCTCGATGGTGGTCAATTGGTATTTTTAGCGATCGAGGCATTGCGTGGAGGTAAGCCCTTACCCGAAGAGTTACAAAATAATGTGATGCAGGGCGGAGTCGTGATTTTGCTGGGCTTAGGTGTGGTAATGATTTTCAAAGATTCCTTTAATTTGCTGCAACAGAGTGGGTTAAGTCCTTTGTAGTGCAATCACAGTCAAAAATACAAAAAGGCGGTGCATAGCACCGCCTTTTTGTATTGACAATTACTAATGCAAAGTTTTTTGACAAATTCGAGCATAATAGATAAAGAAATAATAAGTTTTTCGATCAACTCGATACATCACCCATGTCTCTCCCCATCCGCAACGTCGCCATCATCGCCCACGTCGATCACGGCAAAACCACTCTAGTAGACGCACTTCTCAGACAGTCTGGCGCTTTTCGTGAAGGTGAAGCCCTTGTCGAATGCGTGATGGACTCCAACGACCTAGAGCGTGAACGCGGCATTACCATTCTTTCTAAAAATACTGCTGTTAAATACAAAGATACGCTGATCAACATTGTTGACACCCCCGGACACGCAGACTTTGGTGGCGAAGTTGAGCGCGTACTGGGCATGGTCGAAGGCTGTTTGCTGATCGTTGATGCCAACGAAGGTCCTATGCCCCAAACTCGCTTTGTGTTGAAAAAAGCGTTGGAAAAAGGCTTGCGACCTTTAGTCGTTATTAATAAGATCGATCGCGAATTTGCTGATCCCCACGTTGCTGTCAGCAAGGTTCTGGATCTATTCCTCGAACTAGGTGCAGATGATGACCAGTGCGACTTTCCTTACCTATTTGCTTCAGGCATGGGCGGCTTTGCTAAGGAACAACTCGAAGATGAAAGTGTAGATATGAAGCCTTTGTTTGAGGCAATTATCCATCATGTATCTCCACCTGTGGGGAATCCTGATAAGCCTTTACAATTGCAAGTTACCACCCTTGACTATTCCGAATATCTCGGTCGGATTGTGATCGGCAAAATTCACAACGGCACGATTACTGCGGGACAGCAAGCTGCTCTGATCACTGAAGATGGCTCGATCGTTAAAGGTAAAATCACCAAACTCTTAGGATTTGATGGCTTAAAGCGCGTTGAAATGCAAACCTCATCCGCAGGTAACATTGTGGCGGTTGCAGGTTTTGCGACTGCCAATATTGGCGAAACCATTACCTGTCCTAATGAGCCTCTAGCACTACCAATGATCAAAGTGGACGAACCCACTTTGCAGATGACCTTCTGCGTTAATGACTCGCCCTTTGTTGGTCAAGAAGGCAAATTAGTCACTACCCGTCAAGTACGCGATCGCCTATTGCGCGAACTCGAAACTAACGTAGCGCTGCGTGTCACCGAAGATCCTGAATCTCCTGATCGCTTTGCGGTAGCTGGACGTGGTGAATTGCACTTAGGTATTTTGATCGAAACCATGCGTCGTGAAGGCTATGAGTTCCAAGTAACTCAGCCTCAAGTTATTTACCGCGAAATCAATGGTCAAAAGTGCGAACCCTACGAAGCTCTAGTCCTTGATGTGCCTGAAGATGCCGTCGGTGGATGTATTGAGCGCTTAGGTCAGCGTCGCGCCGAAATGATCGATATGCAAATGTCTAGTACTGGGCGCTCTCAGCTAGAATTCGTCGTTCCTGCACGGGGCTTGATTGGCTTCCGTGGCGATTTCATGCGTGCCACCCGTGGCGCTGGCATCATGAACCACAGCTTCCTCGATTACCGTCCTGCGGCTGGCGAAATTAGCGCCCGTCGGAATGGTGTACTGATCTCCTTTGAAGAAGGCGTGGCAACTGAGTTCTCCTTGAAGAATGCAGAAGATCGTGGTGTGTTCTTCATTAAACCTGGTACGAAGGTGTACAAGGGCATGATTATTGGAGAAAATAATCGTCCTCAGGATATGGAACTAAATGTCTGTAAGAGCAAGCAGCTTACTAACATGCGTGCGGCTGGTGCTGATGACATCGTGCAGTTGCAAGCTCCGATCGAAATGAGCCTCGAACGAGCCTTGGAATATATTGGTCCCGACGAAATTCTCGAGGTCACTCCTGAATCAATTCGTTTACGCAAAATGACCAAGAAATTTGCTAAGCGCTAATCACTAACTAAAAGGGGCGCATTGCGCCCCTTTTAGTTTGAGTTATTTGCTAGACTATTTAAAAATTTAGGGCTATCCAAACTCTATTCAAGCTATGCACCAAGTTGTCCTCGAAATTGCTGGCAGTCGTAAGGTTCATGTTATTTCTGAGCATGGAACTAAGGAGGAAGCTTTGGATAAATACATCAAGCTTGTAGAAGCTAATAAAGGTTCGCCTGTCACTAGCAAGGGAAAATATACAATTCGCAAAAAGCCTGATTAGCAACTGCGATCGCCTCTAAAATTTTAATGTGATTTAATGTGAGCTATCAAATGTGATCTGCTGTTTATCGTCAAATTTCACTTCATGCACCTATCCGAATGCTATCGACTTTTAGGAGTTCCCCGCAATGCAACCTTAGATGATATTAAGGTCGCCTACCGTCGTTTAGCACGTAAGTATCACCCTGACGTTAACCAGAATGATCCTACCGCCGCCGATAAGTTTCGCCTTGTGCAAGAAGCTTACAAAACGCTCAAGGATGCAGATAAGGGAGATTTAGAAAAAGAACTGTTTTCTAAAAATGTCGCTACGCGATCGCAAGCTAACTCTGCCCCACCACCTCCTCCAAAAACTTACAGTAAGCCACCTCAACCCCATCCCAAAATCAAAATTGAGGTGAAGCAGGTTAGCAATAAAGTCGATCCGATTAGTAGCAATCCAGAGTTAAAACTGAAACTGGATATGTTGCGGCGTGTGCAGGATTTGCTGAAGCAAAAAAAATATGTCGTAGCGATCGCTGTTGTAGAAGGAATGAGCGAGAGATTTCCTAATACACCAGAGGTCATCCATTGGCAAGCGGTAACTTACCATCGTTGGAGCAGTGAGTTAATTTTGAATGGGAAGTTACGGGAAGCAGAAATCTATCTCAATAAAGCACTAACAACCGATCCTAAAAATCGAGAATTAGCATTTGAAGTGAATCGTGATTTAGAGAGAATTAAACAACTTAAAAACAAGAGCTAAATTGATGTACTTTGACATTCAGTAGACTTTATTTGTAAAAAGTGACTACCTCAGGCTCTCATAACTAGCGATCGACTAGTCAATCAAACAGCGATCGCTATACCTTGACAGGGGGTAGACTTTATTTTTTATAAGAGTAAAGATGGAAGAAACGTTAACTTTTCTCCAAGATGCTCCGAATAACATTTACCAAAGAAGAAATAGATGCGCTACATTACGAAAGATTCCATCACCCGCATCCACGAGTGCAGAGAAAAATGGAAGCACTATACCTAAAAAGCCAGAAATACCCACACAAGGAAATTACGAAACTGCTAAGAATCAGTGAACCGACACTGTTGAACTATTTACGAGATTATAAAGAAGGTGGGATAAGCAAACTGAAAGAACTGACCTTTAATCGCCCCCAGAGTGAACTAAAAAAGCATCAAGAAAGTTTAGAGATATATTTTCGAGAACATCCACCTAAAACGCTGGCTCATGCAGCAGCAAAAATTACTGAGTTGACAGGGATTGTCCGTAGTCGAGAACAGGTGCGTCATTTCCTGAAATCGATGGGAATGAGTTGTCGTCGAGTGGGGCTAATACCTGCAAAGGCTGACCCAGCAGCACAAGAGGAATTTCTTAAAAAAAACTAGAACCGCGCTTAGAGGAAGCTAAATCTGGACAAAGAGCCGTTTTCTTTGTTGATGCTGCTCACTTTGTCCTTGGAGCCTATTTAGGCTTTTTGTGGTGTTTTGAACGCTTGTTTCTTAAATCTGGGACGGGAAGACAGCGTTTTAATGTCCTCGGTGCACTTAATGCTGTTACTCATGAGTTGACTGGAGTTTAGACTAAGTTGATTGAGATAATCAGAAAAAGAGCAGGAAAAAACAACTCAGAGAATGAAGAACTGAGCAAAACCAAGAGAAAGAAAACGAGAATATTGAGGATTAGGAATTAGGGTTGTCTTTGTTGGTCTTTTTTGGACGAGAAGGACGTTTTTTGATGATGGGAAAGCGAGGAAAAGGAGAGCGCTTACGCCCAGATTGCCAACCAAGAGACTTACCGCGAGGTTTCGGAGAACAAGCAGGAGAGCCAATCCTAACTAAAAGTGTCGCAAAGCCCTGAGCGACCCGACCAAAGGTGAGATTAGTTTGAGGCTTCTGCCAAGGTAAAGGATTATCAATGACCAGTTTTCGAGCGAGCCACAATTGCCAAGAGAGTAAAGGCATGAGGTCACTCCAGCGCAAAGCTTGTTGAGGAGTCAGTAATTGTGGCAGAGTCCAATGTAAACGCTGTTTGGCAAAGCGATACCAATGGTCGATGGCAAAACGACGTAAGTACAAGCGCCAAATTTGCTCTAAAGATGGCATTTGCTCACCCACCCAAGCTAACCACAAACCAGAGCAATGGGGATGGGTAACTCGCATAACTTGGAAATGTCGTTGGGATGCTTTTTTAAAGTGTAAATCAGACCATTGCTGGATTTGCACTTGTCCAACCGTCTCATCCTCTAAGCTAAAAGTTGCTGATGGCTCTCCCCAACTATCAGACTTGGCAAGTTGGAATTTATCCCCATGCTTACGGGGACGACCACAGCCACTATAGGGAGCAGGGACTTTGTATAAGCATCGGTTAGGACGTAGACGCAGCAGTAAGTCTGCGGGGATATCCTCTGTCAAATTCATAAAGGCGGCACTGCCATATTCACTGTCATAGGTAGCGATCGGTCTTACCGTTAAATCTCGACATACTTGCCTCAGTTGAAATGTAGCTCTTTGTGCGGCTGTCTCAAAACTACTGATGCGTTCATGACATAACGGAATTGCCCAAACTCCCTGTCATTTCTGGTATCCATGCCAAGGTGCTGTAGTCATGCCCTAACATGATCGGTTTGTTCCTTCAACCAAATTCGGTTGATGCACAAACTCCTATCTTTTAGAGTTTGGTCATGGGGTCTTTCCCATCCTGTATGGTCTCCTGCTAGCAAGGGTCGTATATCTTTGGGTATTTGTTCGACGCACAGTCCTCTGAGTCTCCCTCGTCTCGGACGGCTATCTTTTAACGATTCATACAAGCTTGACCATTTCCGTCGATACACTGCTGATAATGATAATTCTGCAAATGACTTTACACTTGGACTGGTCAATACTGCATCCATTAGGTCAAATATTGCATCTCGTCCGTTCCCTAAAAATCTATATACCTGTTGACGAAATTCCTGTAGTTTCTCAATAATCATGGCTGTAGATGTGCTTTTTCTTTTTCATCTACTTTAGGCAGTTTGTATCTCTTTTACTCTGCCTTTTTTCCTTTTTTAGTCTAAACTCCAGTGAGTTGATTACCTGATTGACTGACAAAAGTCTATGAAGCATAGTCGAGAGTAGAAGCATAGAACTCAATGCGGAATAATTTCTGAAGATGTTTTCGACGAGAAGCAATAGCAGGGTGAGAGTCAAGATAAGAAGTAAAAGAGTAGAAAGGCAAGAAAGCCCAGTTTTTAGTGATAGCGGTGTGAATCCAGTTCCAGCCAATCTTGAGATAACTAAGCCACGAAACCAATGAGGATCAACCAAACGACGATAGCCAGAATCAGCAACCGCCAGTCCTTGAGCCGTTAAAAACAAGGTGGTCAGTGCTATCACAAAACAAAGGCGAGAAATGGCAGGAGCCGAACGTAAACGCGAAGATTCTAAATCAAAGCCATTAGATTTATCATCCAAGAAATTCTCCTCAATATCGAATCTCAGACCATACTCCCAAAAAGTTTGGAGTGTGGTAGGTTCAGTACTGAGAATATACCAATACTCTCGGCTCCCAGATTCCCAAGCCGCCGCAATATGCACATCGGTAAGACGCTTGGACTCAGTTTTGTGAACTTTAACATTGTGGATCAACTTAGCTTCACCAAGACGAAGATGTAATTGTTTGACTGTTTGCCAGCCATGCTTGGGGGCATATATCCAGAAATTACCCTTGATCCGAATCCGACATTGCCATTTTAATTCCCACACATAGCGCACCAGTTCTGGATTAGCAAATGCTCGGTCTGCTAATAAAACTACTTTGACATTCACGGGCAACAGTTTCGATGCGCGTTTGAGCATGTCTTGATAGCTACTCATCTCCACACTACTACTGCGATGTTTGATTACACGCCAACATAACGGTAAAGCTCTTCCCTGATGAACTACACACAATCGGATCATGCTGTATTCTTCCCACAGTTGACTGGTATCAAAACTCAGATATATTTCTGGCTCTTTCCATTTAGCGATTAACTCTTTGATTACTGGACTGTATAGCTTAGCTGGATTTATGCGCGGATTGTTCAGCCATCTTGATAGTTGTCTTTGCGTGCTTTGGGCGATCAATGCTTTTGTGTTGATATGGCTTAACCACTTCGTTAAATTCACACTCCCTGTGGCGATCATTCCCACCATCATCCACGCCATTACTCCCAAATGGCGCACATCTGACCACTGGCTGTATTGACTCCCGAATTTTATTAGTTCATTATAGATACGTGAGGCGTTTTGGGTCATTTGTCCTATGCTCCTTTTTCTTCAAAAAACAGCATACGCCTCTTTTTTACTCAAATTCAATCTCTGTATACTTTCTCGCAACTTCTCTTACCACTTTTGTCAGTCAATCAGGTTGATTACTGTGACTAATGATTCTTACATCAATGCTCAAAGTGTTTGTGACTTACTCCACAAACTTGCGGCTTTGGGTTTGACTATACCCATTACTCTTGTCTTGGATAATGCTCGTTATCAAAAGTGTGTTTTAGTTTTTGAGTTGGCTCAGTCATTAAATATCGAGCTTCTTTATTTGACTACTTACTCTCCAAACTTAAACTTGATTGAGCGTCTTTGGAAATTTGTCAAAAAGCAATGTCTCTACTCAGTCTATTATCCTGATTTTGATTCTTTCAAATTTGCTATTGCTTCTTGCCTTGAGAATTCCCACACTACTTCATAAATCTGCTTTGGATTCTTTATTAACTTTGCGCTTTCAGTCTCTTAAAAATATTAAGTCTATTCCCTGTTAAGGTATAGATTATTCTCAATCAACTTCTTACGAATACTATACTCAGTCCCCCCACCCGACAAAGCCCCATTCGCCAAAATAAACCCTGCCACCCCATTCACCGACAGCTTAGACACAATATTCAAAATCCAAGCATAATTCGCATTACCAGTCGGCGGCACATCATAACCACTCCATCGCGGATCATCAACCAACTCATTCGCACCTCTCCATTCCTTCTGATTAAAAGGAGGATTCGCCATAATATAATCCGCCTTCAAATCCCGATGCTGATCCTTCCTAAAAGTATCTTCAGGCACATCACCCAAATTCGCCGAAATCCCCCTAATCGCCAGATTCATCTTCGCCAGCTTATAAGTAGTCGCCGTATATTCCTGACCATAAATCGAAATATCCTTTTGATTACCATGATGGCTCTCAATAAACTTAATCGACTGCACAAACATCCCACCCGAACCACAAGCAGGATCGTAAATTTTCCCCTTGTAAGGCTCGATCATCTCCGCAATCAAATTAACAATACTCTTCGGCGTATAAAATTCCCCTTTGCCTTTCCCTTCTGCCAAAGCAAACTTACTCAAAAAGTATTCATACACCCGCCCCACAATATCCTGTTGCTTATCCTGAAGCGTATTAATGTTATTGATCGTATCCAACAAAGAAGTCAACTTACTAACATCAAGATTCAACCGCGAATAGTAATTGTCAGGCAAAGCCCCCTTTAACGAAGGATTATTTTTCTCCACCGTAAACAAAGCCGTATCAATCTTGAGCGCAAGATCAGCCTGTTTCGCATTCTCCATCAAATAGCCCCAACGCGACAACTCAGGCAGATAAAACACATTCTTCATCGTGTAAAACTCCACCATATCCAAATACTTATCTTTCCCCTCAGCGATCAACTCCTGCTGTCTCTCCTCAAACTTATCACTCGCAAACTTGAGAAAGATCAACCCCAAAACAACGTGCTTATATTCCGAAGACTCCACCGAACCACGCAACTTATTAGCCGAATCCCATAGAGTTTCTTCAATGCTTTTTAGTTTAGTTTGCTTTGCCATATCAGTTTTTAAGCGATCGCATCCCCTAGCGAATAACAAGGATCTCTATTAAACCTCATATTTTGTTCATGGTCTAGCCACACTTTGCATAATATTCATGTCAATCCTGAAAGATGCTCAATAGGAAAGCCATAGCGTAAGGGCAATTCATGAATTGCCCTTACGCTATGGCTTTGCTGTATAATTGCCTAGCGCCTAGATACTCAAGACATAGCCAAATTCATGACCCTTCGCCTTTACAACACACTCAGCCGTCGCAAAGAAGAATTTATTCCCCTCGAAGCAGGGATTGTGAAAATGTATGTTTGTGGAGTAACGGTCTATGACTATTGCCATTTGGGTCATGCTAGAGCCTATGTAGTTTGGGACATGATTCGGCGCTATTTAGCCACCAAATATCAGGTCAAATTTGTCCAGAATATTACGGATATTGACGACAAGATTTTGAAACGGGCGCTAGAAAGAGAGACGACGATGCAGGCGATCGCCAATCAATATATCGCCACCTACGACGAGGACATGGCTAGGCTAAATGTTGAGAAAGCCGATGACTATCCTCGCGCTACGGAAACAATTTCTGAAATTATTGACCTCATTCAGAAGTTGATCGATCGCGATTATGCCTATGCTGCGGGTGGTGATGTCTATTACGCAGTGCAGAAATTCCCTAGTTATGGAAAGCTATCAGGGCGCAAGCTTGAAGATATGCAGGCAGGGGCAAGCGGTCGCGTCGATGAGCAGGAAGAACAAAAGCGCTATCCCTTTGACTTTGCCTTATGGAAAGCAGCTAAACCGAATGAACCATTTTGGGAATCACCTTGGGGGAAAGGTCGTCCGGGCTGGCATATTGAATGCTCGGCAATGGTGCGATCGCGTTTAGGAGATACCATTGATATTCATGCTGGTGGCTCAGATTTACAGTTCCCTCACCATGAGAATGAAATTGCCCAATCGGAAGCAGCTTCTAATCAGCCTTTGGCTAAATACTGGATGCACAATGGGTTTGTGAATATTGATGGCGAGAAGATGTCCAAATCGCTGAATAATTTCACAACTATTCGCGATTTGTTTGGCTATTTCGATCCGATGGCAATCCGTTTATTTATCCTTCAAGCGCAATATCGCCAACCCATTGACTTTACCGAAGAAGCGATTAATGCCGCTACTAAGGGCTGGGAAACAATTCGCGATGGTATGTTATTTGCAGCAGATTTTGGTAAGCAATTAGGTTGGGCAAGTAGTGAAGTTCCCTCAAGAGATGATGTTGCTAATGCGATCGCTTGTTTTGAAGAAGCGATGAATGATGACTTTAATACTTCTGTGGCGATGTCCCATGTATTTGAACTAGCCAAAAAATTACGTGCTGAGCGTAATTCTCTTTCGCATTCAGGCAAGACTGCTGCGAGTTCAGAAGTTCTCTTTCAAGATTGGCAAGCCCTTAGCTACATGGCCAATATTTTAGGTTTTGTGGCAAATATTAGCGATCGCCAAGTTCAAGAAGATAGTATCAGTGAGGCGGAAATTGAGGCTTTAATTCAGCAAAGGATTGAAGCGAAGAAGGCGAAGAACTATAAAGAAGGCGATCGCATTCGTGATGAGCTAAAAGCTTTAGGGATTACCCTCGTTGATCAAAAGGATGGTACAACTCGCTGGCTTAGAGCATAGTGTAAAACCAGCTAGAGAATTGTTTTCCCGCCGAAGGCGGGAAAACAATTCTCTAGCCTGAATTATGGGAGCAAAAAATATGGATAAATATCAACAGATCCGCGAAGTTGGTACAAATGGCGATAACTACGATCTAAGTACTGAAGATCTGATCGAACAGTTCCAATATTGGGATGCTCAGTATGGCATTGAATTGAGTGATATCGAATTTGATACCGTAACTGTGACCTTTAGTGATTTGCCTGAAGACTTAACAAAGCTTGCCGTCGAAATTTATGAGTTCTGTCCAGATGTCATCGATCAACATTTTGGTTGTATGGCTGATGCGATCGCCGTTGCCGAAGAATTTAATCAGCCTCTATCGGTCGAAATTCAAGTTTTGCTTAAAGATATCGATCTTACTGATGAGGACTATGGGTTTGAGCTACTCAAGCGATCGCTCTCTATCCATAAAGCCATTACACTATGGTGGGATTGATTAAATCAACTTTTTTGATTCGCGACTCAATTACATGGGAATCAACGCCATATTTTTCTGCGGCTTTCAACATTTTTAGGCGCAATAGTTCATCTTTTTCTAAAGGAATTGGATCTTGAGGCTGAATGATATTTATTCCTAAAACGGTGTGTAATTGATGGGCAACGGCTCTAGCTAATAGTGGTGGGACGGAATTCCCAATCTGACGAAACCCATGCCATTTCGTACTGTGAAAGCGAAACCAATCGGGATAGGAATGTAATCTCGCCGCCTCGCGGACAGTAATGCAGCGTGGTTGTTCAGGATGAATTGGGCGAGGTGCAGTAAATGCTCCTCGATTGCTAGGTGTGCCAGCCCTGAGGGTATTACAAATGCCTTGAGGATCGAGTTTGAGAAAGCGACTAATTTTCTCGGTTTCTCCATTGGCTGTAGCACTAAAACGGGCAATTGATGTGGGACAATGCGCGGTACTGATGCTAGATGTTAGTAATTGTGGGTTATATTTGCGAGGATAGGATAGGTTGCTCGGTTCTGTCTGTAATCCTCGGAGATATTCACTATAAATACTTTGGGGCTTTCGGTACTCGGCAATGCACCAATCATGATCTTGGAGTTCTTGGTATCTGGAAATATCTGGTAAATCGGCGATCGCATCACTTACAGTCGGGCTATTTGGTAAATTAGCAAGTTCTTTAGAAATGCGTTTAGCTTTAGCAGGTTTGGTAATGGGGAATGGATAACTGGGAAGTGGTAAATCTTGACGACAGCCGACGAGAAATAGTCTTTCGCGGTGTTGTGGTACGCCAAAATGAGAAGCATTTAGAACTTTATAGGGTTTGAGGATTTTATAGCCATGGTTCTCGAAATTGGCAATGACTTCATCTACAAACTGACTATGATTGCCTACGGTCAAGCCCTTCACATTTTCCATCACAAAATACTTAGCTTTTAGTTCTATGACTAACCGCATGAAGTGTGACACTAGCTCATTACGCGGATCGTCAAAGGCGCGTTTGCCCATTAGAGAAAAACCTTGACAAGGCGGTCCCCCGAAGACCACATCAACTTCGCGATCGCCTATGTCCGATTGCTGGCGAATATCATTCCCTGATATATCAGTAACACTAGCGCAAATCACTTTCCACATGGGGAAATTGTACTCATGGGTAGCGCAATGGATGGGATCAATCTCTACCGCCGCAAGGACATCAAATCCTGCTTGCTCGAACCCCAATGTCATCCCGCCCGCACCCGCAAATAGATCCACCGCGATCGGTCGTTGATTTCCCATAGTCTATAAGACATCTATATATCAGCACCTAGCAGTAGCCAATAAACTAATAGAGAGTTGCGGTACGAAGTACCGCAACTCTCTATTAGTTTGTGTTTTAGTTCTAACATTACTGGCTATAGCTATAGATACTCTATCCTATAGCGCTTTGCATAAAAAAACCTTGCAATGCAAGGCTTTTTTGTTTATTCATTTGTGCCTAAGGCTCCCGGTGAACCACTTAAAGTTCTACGGGGTGAACAGGTTGCGATCGTGATAATTAGCGTCATGATGTAGGGCGCAGCATTAAACAAATACCGATAGGAGCTAATGCCCACTGCTTGTAATGAAGGTCCGATCGCTTGAGCGCCACCAAACAATAGGGCAGCCCATAAACAATGGATCGGTTGCCATCTCGCAAAAATTACCAGTGCAACCGCCATTAAACCCTGTCCACTAGAAATACGCTCAGACCATAGTCCGGGGTAATACAGCGATAAACTCGCACCACCAATTCCAGCTAAGAAACTACCTGCCACGATCGCGCCCGTGCGTACACCTACAACGGAAATGCCCATTGCCCTTGCAGCGCTAGGACTGTCACCTACGGCGCGCACGTACAAGCCCCAACGGGTTGAACTAAAGAACCACTGCATTACAGGCGCAATCACAATACCAATTAGTAACAAAGGACTAATTTTGAGCGCATCCTGCACCTGTGGATAGCTACTCCAATTGCCTAGCTCAAATACAGGCAGAGGAATCGCTTTGGGTTGAATAAATGCCTTGCCAAAGAAAAACGCAATCCCACTACCAAAGATAATCATCGCAATGCCAACGGCGACATCACTGACCCTTGGACGCTGTGATAACCAAGCATGAATTAATCCCAGTCCGACACCAGCCAGCCCTGCGGCAAGCACACCCAACCAAGGCGATTTAGTCAAATAGGAAACTGCATAGGCAGTCATCGCCCCTGTGAGCAATGTCCCTTCCAGACCAAGATTGATTTTGCCAGCTTTTTCCGTAAGACATTCACCCAAGCTCACAAATAGAAATGGGGCGCTACCTCGGAACGTTCCTGCAACAATTGCCAGAGGCACGCTCATCCAACCAAGTGTATCGTCTGTCATAGTTTTGAATTTGGCTTTTAGCAATTAGCTGTTAGCATTTGGCTTTTATAGTTTTGATTTGGCTTTTAGCAATTAGCTATTAGCTGTTAGCTGTTAGCTTTGGGTTTGGCGATTAGCGATTAGCTTTTATCGTTTTTAGATATCATTTATGCTCTTTTTAAAAGCTAACAGCTAAGAGCTAATCGCTAACAGCCACTTAAACAACAGTTGCTGAAGCATCAATCTTTACTTCAGGCTCACGATCTTTAAAAAAGTCTAAACGACCGTAAAGAGATTCACTAAAGAGAATTGCAAGGAATACAATGCCTTGGAATAGGAGAACTGTGGCATCGGGTAATCCAAACGATCGCTGTAATGCGCTACCACTTGCCAAAATACCACCCATTAATACAGCGACCAGTACTGCGACTAGAGGATTTTGTCTGGCGATAAAAGCAACCAGAATGCCGCTATATCCATAGTCAGCATTGAGGGAAGCGTTAGCACTGCCATGAATTGCGGCAATCTCTACCATACCTGCTAAACCTGCACAGGAACCACCCAAAAAAGTCACAATTAAAGTGAGTTTACCCACTGGCAATCCCGCAATTTTGGCAGCGCGGATATTGCCGCCTACGGTGCGAACCGCAAAGCCAAAGGTGGTGCGATGAATTAGGAAATAAGCGATCGCACAGGCAACTAAGCCATAAATCAATCCATAATGCACTCGCGAGTTAGGAATGCTTTGCAGCATATTTACCGCCGCAAGAGGGAAACTGGATGGTTTATTTAAGCTAGAAGGATCGCGCATGGGACCTTCAACTAAGGTGTTGAGGACAGCGATCGCAATGTAGTTCATCAATAAACTACTAATGGTTTCGTTTACACCTCGGTAATACTTAATTGCACCGACAAACATAATCCAAAGTCCACCTGCGATCAGCCCAGCCATTGCCATCGCAATCTGTACCATGATTGGCGGTAATGATGACAGGGCTAACCCCATCGCGATTGCTCCTAAACCGCCAACGATTAACGCACCCTCGTTACCAATAATCGTCAATCCCAGCATGGCAGGTAAGGCTGTACATAAAGATGTCAGCATTAGGGGAGCAGCCCGAATTAATGTACCTTGCCAAGAAAAGCTATTACCAAATGCCGATTGATAGATAGTGCCGTAAATAGCGATCGGATTCTTTCCCTGCACAGCGCAGAAAATCCCAAAGACAACTAATGAAGCAAGTACTGCTCCAATCGGAATGAGAATATTCTCAGATGTTGAGCGCCAGCGATCGCGTAAATTCATATGCTTATAGCTGTTTTGCAATTGTTGATATCCCAATTGCAAAGAAGAAGCGCATGGCGCTTCTTCTTTGCAAAGTTGGAGTTAGCTCTTAACGTTACCGATAACTCCTTCCACAAACCAATCCATCTTTTCCAAATCAAGATCAGTTTGCTTATATTCTTTGCCCTTGGCAATTACGACCTTACCAGTATTGTCCTTAATCTCACCAGCATAGATCACCATGCTGCCATCCATGAACTTCGCCAGTACCTTCTCAGCTTCCTTCTTAGTTGCAGCACTGACAGCACTACCAAAAGGCGAAACTTTACAGAACTTCTCCTTGAGACCACCACGTACTAGGTGAGGAATACCTCCATCTGTTACTGATTTACCAGCCTTAAACCATTCCACATACTGAGTATATACACTCGTCCAATCCCATTCTGCGCCAGTCAAATAGCCATTAGGAGCAAGCTTCGACTGATTAGCATGATATCCAGTACAGAAAATCTTGCGTTTCTCCGCAGTTTCCATGACCACCTTGGGGCTGTCTACGTGACAGGTCAATACATCTACGCCTTGATCGACCATGCTATTCGCAGCTTCCGCTTCTTTAACAGGAACTGACCAATCACCTGTGAAAATAACTTGCACTGTTACCTTAGGGTTAACGCTGCGTGCACCAAGGGTATAGCTGTTAATATTGCGAACTACCTGTGGAATTGGCTTTGCTGCCACAAATCCTAACTTACCAGTTTTGGTGGTGAGTCCTGCAACCACTCCCGCAACATATTCAGCTTCGTCGATATAGCCATAGTAGCTACCAATGTTTTTAGGATGTTTCCCTTCCGTATACATGCCTCCACAATGGAAGAACTGCACTTTGGGATTAGCTGCCGCAACCTTCAAAATATGCGGATCGAAATAACCAAAAGATGTTGGGAAAAGAGCTGAGACATTATTTTGATTAATCATGCTCAACATCGTTTCTTGAACTGTAGCAGTTTCAGCAACACTAGCTTCACTCACAGTTTTGACGTTAGGCAACTTGGCGATCGCTGTTTCACCTTCATAATGAGCTTGGCTATAGCCAAAATCATCTTTAGGTCCAACATAGACAAACCCAATAGTTAATAAGGCTGCCGCAGGCGATCCTGAGGTACTTGGCGCTCCTGTATTGGCTGTATTCGTAGGGGCTTGCTCTGTGCAACCAGCCCACAGTTGAGAAGTTGCTCCAAAAGCTGCTGTAGCGATCGCGCCCCGAATAAACTTGCGACGTGGAATATAGATTGGACTCATGCCTTCACACCTTTCAAGGATTGAATGTTCTGGGAGTTAAGAAAAAACTATTAATAGAAATCTACACTGCTTAGAAGTTAGCAAACATCATTTGTAACAAATGTATCACCAACTACCTGAGTCAATACATAGCTATAGCTATAAAAACAGAAGGATACGCAAAGCGCATCCTTCTGTTTTTGGAGATTCTAACCTCTTAAATTAGAAGCTAAAGACTGCCTGCAAGTTACCAACAAAAACAGTTGGATTACTGTTGAAGTTATTGGGGCTGAAAATAGTATAGAAAGAAGGAACAAGAGAAATATTCTTACTGATTGGATAGACGTAGGACAGTTCCAAATCGTACTGTGTACCACCATCACCTGCGCCAGTAGCTAGAGAACCCTTGCCACTAGTAAAGTTAAAGGGCATTCCAAAGGAAATCAGAGCTTGAGCACCTTCCTTGAAGAGGTCAGGGAATGCTGCACCAACTTGGAATGTTTGCATCACGACATTGGTAGAACCGCCAGCAGTCAAGTTAACGTTGGTAGTACCATAGCCATAGCGACCAAACAAGCCAAATCCCTTAGATACCAACCAGTCAAAGTTAGCAACAAATACATCTGACTGACCATTGTTGGCATTAATTACAGTACCAGGAAGAGATGGAGTAAATCCAGCCCCACCAACTACTCCAGCATTAGCAGCAAGGTTAGTACGGCTGTAAAGCAAGCGGAACTTAAATGCATCACTTGGCTTGAAACCAAGCTCAGCAGTTAAGGCATTGTTACCACCAAATAGACCTTGGTTTGGATTAGACGCTGAACCATTGGTTCCAAATTCATTACTCTCAGCCAAGTAACCAATTTTGAAATCAAACTGGTTGCCTAGAGGAGTCAAGAACACAGCACCAGCACCACGCTTGGCGTTAGTCAACAATGTGCTGTTGATAGAGTTAAAGCTGGTATTCCAAGGATAGATAAAGCGAATATTGTCAAAGTATTTGTAGAAGTTGACACGAGGACCAACAACTAAGCTAGCCTTCTCAAATACTGGGAAGGTATAGGACAATTCACGCAATACAAAGAGGTTAGCTCCGGATCCAGCTTGCTGATCGGTGAATGGAACACCTGTAGTATTAAAGAGGCTACCAGCCGTGTAGTTATTAAATGGAGAATTACCATTACCAGCAGCTAGCTGAGTAACCAAAGAATCCTTACCAGTGAAGGATGTGTTTAGAGTCAGCCAAACTAGTCCACTCATGGTTATATTTGGAGTGGCTTGAGGAGCGCCAGCTGGATTTAAAACAGCATTATTACCTGTAGCCCCAGTGACGTTAAAGAATGCTAGACCACTTAATTTGGTAGTTGTGGAGAACTGCTGTGCTTCGAGCTTAGTTACCTTGGCATCTAGAGCATCGACACGACCACGGAGGGTTGCCAACTCGGCTGCAAATTCTTCTTGCAGTTTTTGCAAGGTAGCGAGGTCTTCTTTGCTGACCTTATCAGCTAGACCTGCGGAGATAATTTCGTTGATTTTGTCCAAACAAGCATTCAAACCTGCCGCAAACTCGTAGCGACTGGTTGCTTGTTTGCCACGGAAAGTGCGATCAGGATAACCTGCGATACATCCATAGCGCTCAACTAGAGACTGCAATGCAGTAAAAGCCCAATCTGTAGGCTTTACGTCGCTCAGTTGAGAAACAGAAGTAACATTTTGAGCTACTTCTTGTTTAGGACGGTTTAGTTCTGTATTGATTGCTCGAATAGTTTCCGATTCATTTACCTTTACCTCAGTTGTGGGTAAAGATGCCTGTAATACAGGAGTTGAAGAAGCTTTAGATTGAACTTTAGCTTGACTTTGATTTTCTGCACTTACGCCTGTAGCTGCTGCTAACACACTCAGTCCCAATAGAACTGAGAGATTACTGATTTTTTTCATACCATCACACCAATTAGAGAAGAATCTGCTACGTATGAACAACCTAAGCAAAATAATTATTTTTACAAAAATTGCTCACAGTAACAATACCGTAACTGATGAAAAACTAACAAAATTGGAAAGAAACAAATGTATTGTTAAATACATTCTAGCCCCAGTCATCATCCCAATCATCGTCGAAATCGTCTCTAAAACCTTGTTTTTTCTTTGTAGATGGATTTACAAATGAATTTTTTGATGACGTTTTTTGAGGTTCTGTTTGTCGCTTTTGGAAAGAGGGTTTTGTGTTAGGAACAGTGAATTTTGGAAGACTAGAAAATGAGACTTGGAGGGAGTTTTGAGAAAATTCCATGAATAGACTCATGGTTATTGAGCCTGCTCCTGTACAAAAAATAAGGACTAGCCCTAAAGGTAGTTTGATGGATTCAAATGTTCCTAATTTCACTGTGACAGGATAAATGTTTTGGCTAGCAAAGATCGCTAACCCCACAGAGCCAATCCATAAACAGAAGTAAAGTAATAAACGCAGCATATTTGGTTTTTATTCCATTGAATTGGAGAGATAATGACCAAATTCTGCAACAAAGCGATTATCAATAATTGCTTGACGCATTCTTTGTGTAAATCTGATAAGTTCAGTAATGTTATGGATAGATAGTAATGTATATCCTAAAATTTCCTGCGATCGCACTAAATGGCTGAGATATGCCCGTGAGAAATTTTGGCAAGTATAACAAGGGCAATCGCGATCAAGTTGTTCAAAGTCACGTTTAAATTTTTGATTTTTGAGATTCCAGCGATCGCCTCTTACTAGAGCAACATTATGCCTTGCTAGTCGGGTGGGAATGACGCAATCAAATAAATCTATACCTGCGGCAACTGCCTGTGCCATTTCCTTATATGTGCCAACACCCATCAAGTAACGGGGTTTATTGGTTGGCAATAGTGGGGTGGTCGCTTTCACAATTTTTTCGATGAGTTCGGGTGGTTCACCAACACTCACGCCACCGATTGCATAGCCAGGTAAGTCAAACTCAATCAGTTCTCGCGCCGATTTTTGCCGTAAATCGAGATAGACTCCACCTTGGACAATCCCGAATAGGGCTTGAACATCCTTGCGATCGTGAGCCTTAATGCAGCGCTCTAGCCAACGGGTGGTGCGTTCGCCAGCAAGCTTAACCGCTTCATAGGTGGCAGGGTAGGGAGCGCATTCGTCAAATGCCATGATCACGTCTGCTCCCAGTTGATTCTGGATTTGAATCGATTTCTCTGGGGTGAGATTGATCATGTTGCCATCACGGGGCGATCGAAACTGCACACCCTCCTCGCTAATGGAACGAATTTCGCTGAGGCTAAATACTTGAAATCCGCCTGAGTCTGTGAGGATAGGACCATCCCAATTCATAAATTTATGTAAGCCGCCAGCTTCCGCGACAATATCTTCACCTGGTTGTAGATGGAGGTGATAGGTATTGGCTAAGACCATCTCTGCCTTGCAGTCTTTAAGCTGAGCAGGGGTGACAGTTTTTACGTTTGCCAATGTGCCAACGGGCATAAACCTTGGTGTACTCACCACTCCATGTGGGGTGTGGAACTGCCCAACTCTTGCATCAGTGTGGCAGCACTGGCACTCTAATTTAAAAGTGAAGTTATTCAGAGCTTACAATCCTTATTACAAACTTAGACTTAAATCTATAAAATTCAATCGGTCTCTAATTGTATCCCAATCTCACTTTACAATTAAATGCTTTCTAGCACTTGTCTCATCATTAAAGAAATTTCTGGGAAAACATTGGAGATAATGAGATCGCTTTCTCTATAAACCTTCTCGATATAAACTCCATTCACCAAATTTAAAACCGTAAAAGTCCCCAACAAAAAATCAATAATCCAATATTCAGGAATACCAAACTGAGCATATTCCTCACGCTTTTCAATAGTGTCTACTGTGCGACAGGTTGGACTTACGATTTCAATTACTAGTAAACATGGATCACGCAGAATATCTGGCTGATTTCCCAAGCTTTTTTTCTGAGCGAGGGTCATTACCAAAACATCGGGTCTGCGAGTTCTTTTACCATTGAAAATTTCAGTGCTATTGACCCGAACACAGTATGGATGCTGAGAGCGATTTATTTCTGATTGCAAGAAAAATGCAAAAAACATCATCAAATCGTTATGAAATACTGTCGCAGGGGTCACTTCAACTAACTCCCCATCATTAAATTCATACAGTTTGTCAGTACCATCGTCATAGGTGAGATATTCCTCAAATGTCATTTTTCTAGCAGTAGTGACGGTCATACGTTTCCATCCTTACGATTAAATGGGGCTTTGGTAAGACTCAAGAAATAAGTCTTACCAAAGCGGATTTGATTAGTTCGATTGTAACAAAGCAATTTGCTTAAATTGGGTGTGGTTAGGCGCGATCGCATTTGCGGAACTGCTGATCATGTTAGTCGCCAAGTTGGGAATCAGTCCAAAGAAAACGATGATCAGGGCAAGGGCGATCGCAGGAAATTTTTCTTGCCATTGAGCAAAGGGGATCGAAGTAATAATTTTATCGCTACCATCTTTGCGAACGGAGAAGCGACCAAAAAACACGCGATCGAGCATGATCAGAAAGTAAACTGCGGTTAAGCCTGTACCTAACATGCAGAGAATTGTCTGTACAGGGAAAACGGCAAAGCTACTACGAAAGATCACAAACTCAGCAATAAAGCCCATCATCCCCGGAGTACCTGCACTAGCCATCGCTGCCAAAATCATTAAGGAACCTGTGATTGGTAAGCCCCGTTCAGGATTGAGCAAACCATTGAGGGAGTCAAGATTACGAGTTCCAGTCTTCTTATAGACAATACCCACCAAAATGAAGAGGAGTGCAGAAATTAAGCCATGACTGACCATCTGAAAAGTTGCGCCGACAAGGGAAAGCGGGGTAGCAGTGGCTAGAGCCAAAATAATATAGCCCATGTGACCAACGGAGCTATAAGCAACCATCTTCTTCATGTCTTTTTGGGTGATTGCTGTGAGACATCCGTAAATGACGCTGACTACTGCCCATATTGCTAAGAAAGGAGCGATCGCTTGCCATGCTTCGGGCAGTAAACCAAGACCAAAACGTAATAAGCCGTAGGTTCCTAATTTCAGTAAAACGCCTGCGAGTAAAGTTGAAACGGGAGTGGAAGCTTCAACGTGAGCATCTGGCAACCATGTATGTAATGGCACAATAGGAATCTTGATGCCAAATCCGAGTAACAGGAGAATCAGTAAAATTCCTCTAGTGCTTTTTGATACTCCTTCTAGATTTAAGTCTTGATAGTTAAAGGTGAAACCAGTAACATCGCCACTACCAAAGGCTGCCATTCCAAAGAATGCGGCTAAAATCAATACTCCTGAAATGGCGGTATAAATCAAGAACTTGGTTGCAGCATAACCACGTCTTTCTCCACCCCAAATTGCAATTAAGAGATAGAGAGGAATTAGTTCAACTTCAAAGAATAGGAAGAATAGGAGTAGATTTTGAGCAAGGAAAGCACCATTGACACCACCACCAATGAGTAATAGCAGAGGAAAGTAGAGATTGGGACGCTGAATATCTGTGCTGATATAGATTGCAATGCTTAGTAGTAATCCATTAAGTAGGACTAAGGGGAATGCTAAGCCATCTACGCCTAATCGATAACTAAGTCCGATTTGATCTAACCAAGCTAAGGACTCAGTTAACTGCATGGTGGCAAGACTGAGATCAAATTTTGTCAGTAGAAATAAAGACCACCCAAAATTAGCGATCGCTATTCCTAATGAGATGTTGCGTAATTTTTTGGAGTCAAGTATGCCGCTTAGTAAAGCAACTATTACCGCTCCAGCGATCGGGAACCAAATTAATGTGCTTAACATATTTGAGAAAGAAAAAGGAATTTATGTTATGAGTCCCTCTCATTGGCAGAGGCTATCATGCACACACAAGTCATAAAACCTAGCTAAGTCAACAATTAATTGCCCCCTAGCCCCCAATTCTGGGGGAACAAGAATTTTCAAAGTCCCGCAGAATTGGGGGATTTAGGGGGGGTGATAAATCAGAACGTAGACAGAGAGACTTGTGTGTAAACGTTAGATTGGGACAGGGGGGGGATGATGACGGTTAATTTAAGCCATAGAAGGCGGCGAAACCAATCAGAATCAGACCGATTAAGATTGTTAAAACGTACTGCTGTAATCTGCCTGTAACTGTATATTTCAGGCTCTCACCACTAAAAATGGAAGCAAAGCCCAAAAAGTTAACGGAACCATCAACTAAATAGCGATCGACCCAAGCTAGAAGTTTGGAACCACCACCGACGATTAAGACCACCGTATATTTGTAGATCGCTTGCACATATAGATCATAGGCAAGTAAATCCTGCACAACTTTCCATGCACTGCGAACCAACTTAGGAGGCATGGCAACAGAACTTACGGTTGAGTAATAGGGCTTGATATAGATATATGCACCCACACCAAAGCCAAGCAATCCTGACGCTGACAATATGGTTGTACCCCAGATATCCACTGTATCTAAATCAATATCTACAAATTCCCAAGATGGTAGGAGAATTGGCACAAGCAGTGTAATAACCGTCAGCGCTACGAGGGGTAGTGCTACCTGCCAAGCGACTTCGGGTGCACGTCGGGTTTTCTGCTGTGTAGGTCCTAAGAAGACCAGTGCAAAAATTCGGATTAAGCCAAAGGCAGTAATGCAGTTAACTAATAAAGCGATCGCAATTAGCCAAGGATCGCTATTCCAAAAAGTTTCTTCCCAACGTAGGAGCGTCCAAAATCCGCCAAAGGGCAATAGGGCAACTAGACTGAGGGAACCAATGATAAAGGAAACTAAAGTAGCGGGCATTCGCGTTTTCAGTCCGCCCATTTCCGTAAGATCCTGCGTCATTGTCGTCATCATCACTGCGCCAGAACTGAGGAATAGCAAGGACTTACTGATGCCATGACTAAAGAGCAATCCTAAGGCGAGGTCAGGTTGTTGCATCCCCACAGCGATGAAGACTAAACCTAAATAGCCACTAGTGGAGTGGGACAGGGCACGTTTGAGGTCGATTTGGGCGATCGCTACTAAACTTGCACCGATTGCTGTAATTGCCCCAATAATCACCGAAACTTCGGCGGCCACAGGGAACAGTGATAAAACTGGCTGAAACTTAATTAGTACATAGGCTCCTGCCCCCACAACCACCGAGTTTCGCAAAATCGAAGCGGGGTTAGGTCCCTCCATTGCCTCATCGAGCCAGAGGTGTAAAGGGAACTGGGCGCATTTACCAAGGGGTCCCGCGATTAGGGCTAGTCCTAATAAAGTGCCAAATTGTTGATGTTCTGAGAAATAGGCGATCGTTTGTGGATTAGCCGCCCATTCTTTTAAATCCGAGAAATTTAAGCTGCCAGTTAAGTTAGACAGCGCCACTACACCCATTAATAGGAATAGGTCACCGACCCGTTTTGTCCAGAACGCATCACGGGCTGCCGTGACTACGAGGGGCTGTGCGTACCAGAAACCCACTAATAAATAGGTGGACAGGGTGAGCATTTCCAGCAAGGCATAACTAAAAAAGAGCGAGTCACTAAAGGCAATTCCTGTAATCGCTGCCTCAAAGAAACCAATTAAGGCGCAAAATCTCGCGATCGCCCAATCAGTTTCCAGAGAGCCTAGTCCATAGACCTGTGAAATTAAGCTCATGGTGGCGATCAGTATCGATGCGCCCACACTAATTGTAGAAATATCAAAGGAAAAAACAAGATTTAAATCAAAGGCTTGAAACCAACTAAACTCAACCTGTTGAGCTGGTTCGCCCCAGATCGATGTCAGTAGCCAACAACTATGCACTAAGGCTAGTACAGTCATCAATATATTTAGGTAAGCCGCAGGACGTGGACCAGTGCGCCGCACTAACCTCAGTGACCAAGGTAGGGTGATTCCTGCGCCCAGCAAACCATAGCAAGGAAGTAGCCAAGCTGTTTCTAGGATCATTGATTCTACTATAGAGTTTTTACTATGTTTATATTAAAAAGTATCAAATATTTTAAAAGTTTACATCAAAATGTTTCGTGCCTAAGCTTGCCTGATTAACTAAGAATATTTGATATAAGGCATATCCATAGAGAATAGGTTAGGTTTCCACGCTGGGATTTTGTGGCGCGGCAAAGTCACGTTACAAAATTCGGATTTTAGCAATACCGCTTAATTTTTAGCCATTTGCTCGGCGCGAAGCGCCGAGCAAATGACTGATCGAACTCATGTTAAGTTTGAGTGCATTTGACAGTATTTTTTGAGCAAGACGAAGCGATCGCTAGCCTGTTGATGTCGCTTTTGCCAAGTATCAGGATTACGAGCGGTTTGTAACATGCTTAAGTCCACACCCAGCATTTTTAGCTGTTTATCAATTTCTACTTGCAAAGATAAATTGGGTGGCATGACCTCTAAATTAGTATTGATAATTTTGGATTGAAAAAAAGCTTGGATTTCCCGATGCGATCGCAGCCAGTCTTTAGCAAGTGAGGATGATGGTTCTACCTGTGATGCGATTAACCTTTGCAATATCTCTAACTGACTTTGCAAATCCTGAATTAAACCTACATAGTCTTGTGACACTTGTATCTCCCTAATTGTGCCTTGATATTGATATAGCAGTTCTAGAGATTCGCTCTTCGAGCGAATCTCTAGAACTTTCAGGAAATTTTTATTCTGTAGCTAAGCGATCACTTAAAAAGCGATACCAATTTGAAGCAATATTGACATCGGTAAACCTGATACTAGGCATCTCTCCAGTCTTTAATACCAGCTCCAGAGAAATTTGTTTGCCATTTAAAGGGAATTCTGCATCTTGATCATCAAAAAATTTACTATCAATCCGAAAGCGAATACGAGCAATATCAGCAAAGCTAACTGTTTGTAAATTTTGAGGATCTTTACGTGTCGGTTTGCCCCAAGTCAGGCGATCATCTTTTTGTCCTAACACGGAATAAATGTCATATTTATGGCGCTCAAATTGGCTTGCCCATCTCTTATAGGACTCAATTTTTTGGTATTCATTCCAGCCCGACCACGCTAGCCAAAAGAACACTACTAGCAGAGGCAACCACAAAAGTCCACGTTCCATAAAACCGAAAAGTTTAGTTGATTTGCTAACACCGATGACATCGCATTGTGCTTTATAACCCAATTAATGATAGTGGTGGCGCTAAGCGCCACCACTATCATTAATTGGATTTACGAGTATGGAGGGACTCGAACCCCCGACCCTCAGAACCGGAATCTGATGCTCTATCCAACTGAGCTACATACCCATACTTTGACAAATCATACCATAGGTTTCAGGTTTGTTTACCCGCCGAAGGCGGGTAAACAAACCCATACTTCACTCGATAATTTTATGAATTGAAAGAGAATCGGCGTACAGCTAATAAACTACCTAGCACGCCAATGACTGAACCAAAAATTAATAACACCAGCGGTAAAAGAAGTTGTACGCGGAAATCCGTAGTTAAACCAAGAGTTAGGGATTTGATCAGTTCAGGTTGATTAACGATCGCTTCTCCCAAGAGATTGAGACTTAGCATCAACATTACATAGGCAGTTGCCGCACCCGTAACCCCAAATACTACTCCCTGCAAGACAAACGGGAAATAAATCCATGTTGCCGTTGCCCCCACTAGTTGCATCACCTCGATTTCGCGTCGTCGCGCTAAAACGATGAGACGAATAGTGGTCGTAATTACAGCGATCGCAATAACAGTAAAAATCGCCACGATCGCTACACTGCTATTACTCACCGCACGGCGCAACTGACCAATACGCTCGACCACCTCATTGGTATACCAAACCTCATTGACACCCTTTAAGCCCGAAATTCGTTTGGCAATATCAGGCACGCGATCGCTAGATGTTGCCCGCACTTTAAACTCATCAACCAAAGGATTACCCCCTAATTGTTGTGTCGCCTGAGTCAGATCATTTTTACCGAGATCCTTCATCAAATTTTGCCATGCATCTTCCTTGGGGATCAGCTTTGCCGCAGCGACACCATCAACTAGCAGCAAGCGTGACTGCATCGACTCGCCCACCGTATTTTCATCTAAATACACCGAAATTTCTAATTGGCTGCCTAACTGCCCTAGAACATTTTCCAATTGCCAAGAAATTTGTAAGCTTGCACCAAACAAAAATAACAACACCGCTACCGTACTCACTGCCGCCCAGTTCATCCAACCACCACGCCGCAAACCGAGCAGAGTCTCGCGGAGCAAGTAGTCAATTTTCGTAAAGAAGCGAACGACGTTTTGAACCATAGCGTTAGAGGAGGAAAAAGGAAAAAGGAAAACAGAAAAAAATTTAAGTGATGCCAGCAATTACCAATCACCAAGCTAAAAGCCAATAGCTAAAAGCTAAAAGCCGATAGCCTAAACAATATAACCATTTTGCAAATGTAATACAGGATGATTGGCGGCTCTAACTAATTGCTCATCATGGGTAGTTAATAGGACGGTGACACCAAAGGAATTGAGCTTTTTCAGGATTTTAATGACTTGCCATGCATTGTCAGGATCGAGATTACCCGTTGGCTCATCGGCAAGAACAAGAGGTGGTGTATTAACGATCGCTCTGGCAATACTGGTTCTTTGCTGCTCACCACCAGAGAGTTCTTCGGGGAAGCAATGGGCTTTATGTAATAAACCCACCATTTTCAGGGCAGGCTGCACCCGACGCTGAATTTCCTTATAGGTATAGCCCTGAGCCATGAGTACAAAGGCAACATTCTCGGACACAGTACGACGGGGTACGAGCTTGTAATCTTGAAAGACAATGCCAATTTTGCGGCGCAACATCGCCAAATTCTTGCCTTTTAAGCCATTGAGGTTAAAGCCATTGACAAATATTTCCCCATCCGTGGCTTGCTCAGCGCCATATAGCAATTTTAGTAATGTGGATTTCCCCGATCCTGAATGCCCCGTAATAAATTTAAAATCCCCTTGATAAAGTTCGATACTGACATCTCGTAAACCCACAGCACCATTAGTGTAGGTTTTACGAACATTTTCTAATTTAACGATCACCGACTTTTTAGGATTAGTGGCATTGGTGTCAGGAGGATGATTGGGATTAGAGTTGGTTGCTGTCGGATTTGGCTTGGTTGGCAGTTTTAGCATGGGCGATCGCTTTTTTATTCTGAAAAAGTTGAGCATAGATATACCATGCTCGGTCTTTTGTACTTGAGATTATACAGATCTAGTCAAGGGATCAGCATCAGCTATTGCCCTAATCTAAAGAGTATTGACGCTATCTTTTTTAATACTCAGCGCAAAGCGCTTTATGCTACATTATTGCGGGTTTCCAAATCGTAAATGAGATTGAAAATCTGTAGTTAAAAATTTTTACTCATGGGATATCATGAGCGAAATTTATCAAAAAACTAGTAAGCTTTTATTGATCTGGTACTTTTACCTTAAAAACAAAGGCTTGCGATCGTTATCTTTTATAGAATCAGCTATCCTTGCAGGGACAGTAATGTAATAACTTAAGGAACTAGCTAACTACTATATATGTCCATTCACCAAACCAACTGAGGGGTTATCAGCAGTGGCAGCTCACAAGATACTAGTGATTGATGATAGTCGCGTAATCCGTAATATGGTGCGTGATATGCTCCCGCCAGCAAATTTTGAAGTAGTAGAGGCAGCCGACGGTATCAAGGGTCTGGAAATGATCCAGCAGCAACACCCTTGGATGATCATGCTAGATTTTTTACTGCCTCGGATGAGTGGCTTTGAGGTTTATGAGGCTTTGCAGCAAAATCCAGAACTCAGTCTCATTCCTCTAATTTTGATGTCTGGGCGCAAGGAAGAAGTAACGAGTAAAATCGCGGAACCTTTTGAAGACAAATATTTGGTGTTTATTGAAAAGCCCTTTGAACAAAAGGAATTAATCACAGCGATCAAAAGGGCAAAGGTTTTAGCGGACAAGCGCAAAGTTTCGGTTATTACGCCCAAGTCAGACATTCCTAATACAGAGAAAGATAGTAACTTGGTTAAACGGATTGAGGAGCTAGAAGCGAAGCAGAAGCACTTAGAGCAACAGTTGGTAACACAGCAGAAGCAGTTCCAGCAGCTAGTAGACTTTATCAAGAAGAAGCTAAAGTAAAAACTTAAAACAATGCGAGGCTTTGAGAGAGGGTTTGCTACGCAAACTTATCCAGTAACTGCTCAACCTAGAAGAATCAACAAAAAACAGTGTTCATATAACTGGCAAATTACTGATTATCTTTGTAAATTAATAAATAAAATAGTAATTTATCGTTTACTTAATGAGAATGGAATCATTTAGATGTTTTTTGATGCATCAAAATGGCTGAAACCTTTATTTCTTCTAGGTTGAGCAATTACCTTATCCAAAAGCCCCAAATCAAAAGCCTTGCTATGCAAGGCTTTTGATTTGGGGCTTTTAAAATTTGCCAACTTATAGTTGTTTTAAATAATTTGCAGAGGGGCTTCGACTCCGCTCAGCCATCGGTGTAAGCTAGCTGAGCAAAGTCGAAGCTGTAGTTCTTATTTGAATTATCTATAACTCGAACTGACGTTCTTCATGTGTGAATAGAGCCATCGGGCATCGTTGCCCCACTAAATTTTGTGTGATCGATTTTAGTTAAGCTCAGATCCGCTTTGAGGAGATTTGCCCCCTGTAAGTTGGCACGGCTAAGATCGGCTCTAGTCAAAATTGCTCCCCGCAGATCAGCTTTTTCGAGATTAGCTCGACTGAGATCTGCCCAGCCGAGATCGGCTCCTCGGAGATCGGCTCCACTTAAGTTAACGTGGGTCAAAATGGATTCGCTAAGGTCAATTCCATGCAAAGACACACCCTGCATATCGACATCATGCAAATGGGTTTGCTCAAAGTTACGATCGCCTTTAGCATAGCGATCGAGTAATTCAGCTTTGGTGAGCGCTGCGTGAGAAGGTAATGTCATAATCGGTTTCTGCAAATATTTAGAAGCACTTTGTACTTCTAATATTTATCCTAGAGTTGTATATATTCATTTTTATCATGACGGATTGGTTGCAACGTACAGAATTACTGATTGGTGCTGATGGACTGCACAAGCTCAAGCAAGCAAATGTGTTAGTTGTGGGTATGGGCGGTGTTGGTAGTTTTGCGGCGGAATTTTTATGTCGAGCAGGCATTGGGCGGATGACCATCGTTGATGGCGATCGCGTTGATCCTTCTAATAAAAATCGGCAGATTGTCGCGCTCGATAGTACCGTTGATGTCCACAAAGCAGATGTAATGTCCCAACGAATGGAGGATATTAATCCAGACATTCAGTTGACTGCCATTAAGGAATTTCTCACGCCTGACTTGATGATGGAGCTAGTCACGACCCAATTTGACTGGGTGCTAGATTGTATCGATAGTTTACAACCCAAGCTCTATTTCCTTGGGGCAGCAGTTACTAATGGGGTAAAGGTAGCAAGCAGTATGGGCGCAGGTGGTCGCATCGATCCTCAGAAGATTAGAATTGCCCCAATATTTGAAACGGACTGCTGCCGCTTTGCTTATAAAGTGCGAAAAGGACTAAGACGCAAGGGTTTTGGGAAAGCAAATATTATTGCCGTCTATTCGGAGGAGTTAGTAAATCGGGAGTCTCTGCAATTAACTGATGGCAGTAATTTCAAGCGATCGTATTACGGCACAATTTCTTATATTCCTGCACTATTTGGCATCAATATGGCAAGTATTGTCATTCGCGATCTTATGCAATAACTCTTATGCAATAACTCTTATGCAATAAAAAAGAGACTCGCAAAGCGAGTCTCTTTTTTATGTAAGCGAATGGCGGGAATCGAACCCGCAACATCTGCTTGGAAGGCAGAGGTTTTACCACTAAACTACATTCGCAATTGCATACTTTTCATACGCAGTTATTAACTATAGCAGCGATCGCGATATTGTCAAAGCATTTTTTAGAATTCACAATAGCCTTGATCCATTTCGATGCGATCGAGCACCTTTAATCCGCGTGGATCGCCCAGCTTCCGTAAGGCATTACGTGCATCGGTCTGCACACTGAGATCATCATCATCGAGTGCATAGATCAGCGCATCTACCGCATCATGATAAATTTCATCTTGAGCATCAAATTCACTACGTTTCTGGACAATCAGTTTGCCTAGTGACCATGCACAGTTACCACGCACAGCGGATACAGCATCTTGCGTTAAAGCTTCTACCAATGGCTCGATCGCTTCTATATCGCCCAACTGTCCTAGCGCACTCGCAGCCCATAGGCGTACTGCGGTAATGTCATATTTGAGTGCTGAAATTAGCGGTTTTAAACCTATTGCCGCACGACAAGTTCCCAATGCCCAGACGATACCTTTGCGAACATAACCATTCCAGTCTTGGTTGAGTTGCTCGATCAATGGGGCGATCGCTTTTTCACTCTTGTTGCGCCCAAGCGCATAGGCAACACTGACACGCACAAGAGGACATTCATCTTGAAGTAATTCGATTAGACGGGGGATGGCTCGCTCATCCTCTAATTCACAAAAAGCTCTAGCAGCCTGCATTCTCTCTAAGATTACATCTGAATTGAGAAGAGCTAACATCTCGTCAGGATCAGGAAGAGGCATTTCCTCTTCGGGGGGCAAGTCCAATGGGCTAAGTGGAGATGCTTCAATATCTAAAATTGTTAAGTCGTCATTGCGTGTCATGGCGATCGTCATGGCAAAAAGTCAGGCATAGTGGGGATGCCCCGATGTGTAGTTGTTATCTTACAGTGCTTTGTCCTGCTTTGTTAACTACGATTGTAAACACAGAGAATTGTACTGCCTGCTACGCAGGCAGTACAATTCTCTGTGGGTCACGCTGTGCGTGCCCCACAGCTTTGCTAAATACTAAAAAGGCTTCCAATCGGGCGATCGCAACATTTTAAAGTGTTCGAGACGATGGTGGAAGTAACTCTCGTCCAGTTTGCTGTGATTGTGGACAATTGCCGATTTGACACTAATTGCCCATGACCAGATTTGCGCGGCTTGCATCAATGGCTGCATACATTTTAATTCGATTTCCTCAAGGGGTTGCGCGGTCTGATAACCCTGCAAAAATGCCTTGCGAACACTAGGACTAATCCCCGCTTGCAAAGTCACTTGCAGAAACTTAGCAATATCAAAAGAGCGCCAACCATAGCCACATTGATCAAAATCAAATAGGGTAATCTCGTTAGTTTTCGTAAAATGTACATTGCCACTATGCGGATCACCCCAGCAAACACTCCACAGAGGAAATTCCTGTGGCAGATAACGAATTTGTTCTTTAATTTGGGCGATCGCTTCACTCATATAGTTACGTGCCACTTCATTAAAAAATGGAGACAGGTCGCGGAAGGAATCATCGAGTAAATAGTTAATGGTCAAATGGGGACGCGCCACATGGCATTGAAAATTTTGAGCAGTATTATGTAGTCTGGCTACAGTTTCACCAAGTTTTTGTGCTTGAGTTTTATTGAGATCCCCAACAGCGATTTGACCTTCGGCATGGGTGAATAGTGATGCATAGCGTTTACCCTCAAGGGCGGGAATCTCGATCGCTAATTGTCCATCCTCAGTCTCAAGGGGATAGGCAACAGGAATATAGTTGTTGTGTAAAAAGGTTAATAACTCTAACTCAAACTCAATTTCGGCTCTAGATCGCCAATGGGCGTGGGAAACACGCAAAACATAACGATTATTGTCAGTTTCCACCAAATAGATATCGCTCAATCCCCTCATCCAGAATACACAGCTAGTAATTTCTCCCACTGCGTAACGAGATAAAACGCGATCAACCAATGCTTGCGGGGCAAGAGTGGAATAGGTGATCGGGAAGATATGGTCAGTTGTACTTAGGAACTCCTTGAGAGACCAATCTGCGACAGGCATGGTGATCAACTGGGTGAATTTTGAGCGTTACTTCTAGATATATCGCAGACTCAAAATTGAAAGTGTTTACCAAAAACCAAAAGATATTTTTGTCTTTTACTTAGCAGCAATCAAAAAAGCAGTCCTAAATCATTCGTAGATTTTGGGGTTCATGGAAGCGCTCCCCTTCGGGGAGCGCTTCCATGAACTATTTAGGATTGCTATATTTTGTAGTTTTTGGCTATGCTAAATAATATGCAGCAGAACTCCTCAACCCCTCATAAAATTGTCAATGTCACCAATGCAGGTGAAGTCGTCGTCAATGTCAGCAATGAAAATGTGTCACGACGGGCGCGAGTACGGGAGCATGTCAATCCCCTCGCCAAAAAATACAGTGTCGCGATCGCACCGCCAGTATGGACAGAGATTTACGCTGATTGGTCAAAACCTCTCAGTCTAGATATTGGCTCAGCGAGGGGGCGCTACATTTTACAGATGTCGCAACTAAAGCCTGATTGGAACTTTTTGGGCTTAGAAATTCGCGAGCCACTAGTCGATCGCTGTAATGAAGTGCGTGACGAACTTGGTTTAACTAATTTGCATTACATTTTTTGCAATGCAAATGTATCACTGGCAGGTTTGCTAACTAAAAATTCACTGCATGAGGTCACTGTCCAATTTCCCGATCCTTGGTTTAAACGCCGCCAGCAAAAACGCCGCACTGTGCAACCCGAACTAGTAGCAACCCTAGCAGAGTTATTAGTGCCCAATGCGCCTGTGTTTTTGCAATCAGATATTTTGGAAGTTGCGGAGGATATGCGCCAACATTTTGAAGACAACGAGAACTTTATTAATCTTGCTGGGAAAGGGAATTTTGCCGATGACACTATTTTCCCTGAGCATATTCCTACGGAACGGGAAAGTTCTGTTCTATCACAGGGATTACCTGTATATAGAGCTTATTTAAAACGCAAGTAAAAGCTTGGAGAGGGTTGGCTACGCCAACCCTCTCTCAACAATGATGTTATTTAAATTGCGCTTGGAGTAATAAAGTTGCTTCGTGGGCAGGGACGGGGCGACTGAAGAGATAACCCTGTACTGCATCACAATTATGCGATCGCAAAAACTCTAACTGCTCTTTACGTTCTACACCCTCAGCGATCGCGATCAGATTAAGGTTATGCGCCATCGCAATAATAGCTGATGTAATTGCCGCATCCTCGTTATTTTGAGGGGTTTCGCGCACAAAACTAGCATCAATTTTGACTTTACTAACTGGTAATAGCCGTAAATAACTCAGCGAAGAATAACCAGTACCAAAATCATCGATCGATACGCGCATACCCAAGGACTGCAATTGACGCAGCATTTTGATAACCGTGTTTTGGTCTTGCATCACCAAGCTTTCGGTAATCTCTAGTTCCAGATACTGCGGCTCTAAATCTGTTTCTGCGAGAATTTGCATAATGCGATCACATAAATTTGGTGACTGGAACTGTTTGACCGAAAAATTTACGGCAACTCGAATATGAGGTAAACCATTTTTTTGCCAAGAGCGCGTTTGGCTACAGGCAGTTCGCAAAATCCATTCTCCCAATCTCACAATCAGACCATGCTCCTCTGCCGCAGGAATAAACTGATTGGGTGGAACCCAACCTAATTCGGGATGTAGCCACCTCGCTAAAGCTTCTACACAATCAATTTCACCCGTCGCCAGATTAATCTGGGGTTGATAAAACACCTGAAATTCGGAACGTTCAAGGGCTTGACGAATGCCATTCTCAATCGCCACATATTCCATAACCTGAGCGCCGATCGCATGGTTATACAATTGATAATGATTTCTACCCCGTTCCTTTGCCCGAAACATTGCTGTATCTGCATGTTTCATTAAGGTATCCTCATCCATCCCATCACTGGGATAAAGACTAATACCGATACTTGTGCCAATATATAGCGCCATTTCCTCCACAAAGAACGGAACTTCAAAGGACTGTAATATCAACTGGGCGAATTGCTGAATCGACTCTACACTCTGCAAATCGGACACAAAGATCATAAATTCATCGCCACCCATTCTGGCTAAGAAAGTACTTTCAAACATGCACTCACTCAGTCTTTTGGCGACTTCAATTAAAAGGCGATCACCTGCGGCATGACCCATCGTATCATTGACCAATTTAAAGCGATCGAGATCTAGAAATAAAACAGCAAGTAATGGAGGAATTAGTTTAATTTCTACCTCCTGCATTTGATCTAAATAGGAATGCAACTTTTCAGAAGAATTATTCAGGGCTTTGGAAAGGCGATCGCGGAATAGAACTCGATTTGGCAAATTGGTGAGCGAGTCATGGAAGGCAAGATGTTCAATCTCTGCTTTTGCGATTTTGCTGGCGGTAATGTCCTCCACTGTTCCTTCAAAATAGAGAATATTACCTGCTACATCATGAACTGCATATACATTTTCCGAAGTCCAAATGATTGCCCCATCCTTACGATAAACCTCGGACTCAAATAATTTCACATCCTCTTGTTCCTTCAAAAGGTTAATTAGTTCCAGTCTTCGTTGAGGATCAACATACAATTGGCTGCCAATATCAGTAAGATTCTCAATTAAATCTGTGGATGATTCATAGCCATAGATTTTAGCGAGCATCGGATTGGCAATTAAAAAACGTCCATCCACCGATGATTGAAAAATTCCTTCTATGGCATTCTCAAAAATACTGCGATACCTAGCTTCTGCTCTTTTAAGTGCTTCCTCAGCCTGCATCTTTTGCGTCACATCATTAATTAAAATCAGTTCGCATTTCCGATTGTTATAGATAAGGGTATGTGCTGAAACTGACACGATGATGTGACTTCCATCTTTTTTGCAATGCCGCCATACTTCAGACTCAGTAAAGCCTACCGACACCTTAGAAATCGCCTCTAGCAAACGAGGAATATCCTCAGGTGGACGAATATCCTGCAAAGTCATCGATAGAAATTCGGCTTCACTATAACCATAGTGATTAATGGCAGCTTGATTGACCGCTAAAAATCGCAATGTCTCGATATCATAAATCCACATTGGATTGGGATTATTTTCAAATAGATAGCGAGTCCGATTATCAGCATCTCGCTGGTTCTTCGCTGTTTGTTCCCAATCGGTTATATCCTCAAAGCGGTTAACGAAGTTTGGTTCCTTCGTATTGTCTACAGAGAGATCGGTACTCTGTAATACTTGGACAATTTGCCCATCTTCTCGAATATAACGCACATTCAAATAGCAATGATCGATTTCCCCCGATAGCAATCTCTCTTTGAGGAAGTAGTAGGCTGATAGGTCATCGGGATGGCAGATTTGCTCATATTTGAGTTGAGAGATTTGTGAAGCGCTATATCCTAACAAATCACAAAAGGATACACTCACCTCAAGGATTTGATCATCTAACGTGGTCTCAAAAACTCCAACCGTACTATTTTCGATACATTTAGCAATACGCATCAAGTTCTTAAGACGCTCTGCTTTGAGAATCTCTTGATAGATCGGATTCAGATTTTGATATCTTTCGGCCAACTTTTTTTACCTTGTCGGTCTTACTAAAATTATTGTATGTACTAAGTAGCTAGACATAATTAAAAAACAGAACCAAAAGCTGTGGCACACGCTGCGCTTGCGCCCCAGCTTTTGGGGTTTGATGGATTTTGCGCCTAGCTACTTAGATCATACTCAAAGCTAAATTTACAAGTTGCTCATTTGATAATGGTACTGGCAACTGTCGAATCTGCGCTCGATCGCTATAGGGTTTTAATTTATTCGCGATCGCTTCAGTAATGCCCCCTTCAGTTAAAAAATATGGTAATACGTTGATTCGCTCAATGCCTTGAGCAATCAGATGCTCAATTTGCGTTTCGACTTTGGGTTCAATTCCCCAATAAGCCGCGATCGCTTGACTCGACTTAGCTAGATTCTCCACTACTTGGTTCGCAACGGCTCGACGACTACCGTGGGAAACTAAAATTCTTGCTTGTTTTGCGGGGGAATGCTGATCCGCATATTTCTCAAACTGCTTCGCTAGTAAATCAGGAATTTGCGAATGTGTTCCTAAGTGTGAAAGTATCCGCAAGGTGATCTGATTTTGGAGTTTACTTTGGGCGATCGCTACCTCATGGGGAATATCCTCACTAACATGAATCCCTTCCAATAGTAATAATGGCAAAATAGCAATTGTCGAAACACCATAATCAGTGATTTCATTAGCAAACTTTTCTAATTGCTGAGCCAGTGTGAGGGGCTGTCCCTCTAGGCATCCGCCACTAATGTATAAATTGCTATGGGATCGCGCTACGGTCACGAGATCTTGTAATGCTGACCACGAACGGCGATCGCTACTACCATGCGTTACAAAAAAAAGCGCTGTGGCGTTCATAGTCTCTTGAGTATAATTATAAACACTGCCTTGAGAATCACAGGCAATAAAGAGCCAATTTGATGAGGTGCGACGAAGCTACATCACAACAAATTAAGTTCTTTATGAAATTGCTGAACTCTTAGCGGTGTTTATAATTATATCGAGTAACGCATATCGAAACTATTTACGGAAAAACCCAAGGACTAAAGGCTCATCAATTAAAACAATTGGATCGACTCTATCGATCGCGATTGCCACAAGATAGCCTCACCACTCCCGAACTCGCTCAACGCCTTGCTGTGGTCAGCGCTGAGCTAAAGGAATCTATCTGTATTTATATCAATCGGCGCGGACAGGTGATTCGTGTGGCGATCGGGACACCTAATCAAACCAAAATTCCGCCCTTAGAGTTGCCGCGCTATGGTAGCGATCGCCTCAGTGGTTTACGTTGCATTTGTGCCACTCCCGATACTGAGCCGCCAAATGTAACCGATCTCACCGCCATGTTAATGCAGCGTCTCGATGCCTTGGTAATTTTGCCTGTCAATCTCAAGGGCTATGCCGAACGTGGTTACTTGGCGCATTTATTGCCTGCAACCGATACAGAATTACCAGAAAAGCAGGAGGCTTGGCGCGTATCTAAGCCCATGACATTGGATGCTTTGTCCAAGCAGGATTTTTTAGAATTAGTTGAAGGCTTAGAAGAGGAATTTAGCCGCAATTTTGCGGGTAGGGCGACTGATGATAATCAAGATCGGGTGGTGCTAGTAGGCTTAATGCATCAAAAGGAGAAATCTGACTCGATGCCCTTTGCCCTCATTGAGCTTGGTCATTTAGTGGAAAGTGCGGGCGGCAAAGTCCTCGATGCTCTCTGGCAAAAGCGCGAACGTCCCCATCCGCAAACAGTGCTGGGTGAAGGTAAGGTTTTAGAATTAGCGATCGCCGCTCAAACTAAAGGAGCAAATCTGGTCGTATTCGATCGCGAACTGACAGCTTCCCAAACTCGTAATCTCGAAAGAATGATTGGTCTAAGAGTTAGCGATCGCACGGAAGTGATTCTTGATATTTTTGCTCAACGTGCCCAGACATCTGAGGGAAAGTTACAGGTTGAGCTAGCACAATTAGAATATCGATTACCACGTCTTGCTGGTCATGGGCAGGCGCTCTCTCGACTCGGTGGTGGTATTGGTACTCGCGGACCTGGAGAAACCAAATTGGAAACCGATCGCCGCGTGATCCAAAAACGGATTACGTTCCTGCAACAACAGGTCAATCGTTTGCAAGAACAGCGATCACGTATTCGCCAAAAGCGTATCGATCAGGAAGTACCCACAGTGGCGATCGTTGGTTATACCAATGCGGGTAAATCAACCTTGCTCAATGCGATGACAAGGGCTGATGTTTACGCTGCCGATAAGTTATTTGCCACCCTTGACCCCACTACACGCCGCCTCAGCCTCACGGGTGAAGATGACAAAATTCATACCGTTTTGCTTACTGATACCGTAGGCTTCATTCACGAACTGCCTCATTCCCTCGTTGATGCCTTTCGCGCCACCTTAGAAGAGGTATCCGAAGCTGATGTCTTGGTACATCTAGTCGATGCCTCCCATTCCGCATGGGAAGATCAACTTAAAGCGGTGGATAAAATCCTCAAGGATATGCCGATCGCGGTCGGTCCCACATTATTAGTCTTCAATAAAATCGATGCTGTCCCTGAGCCTCAGGCAATTCTAGAGAAATATCCTGAGGCGATCGCCATTTCGGCATTGAAGCGTCAAGGCTTTGAGCAAATGAGCAAGTCATTGCTAAAGCTAATTGAATATGCGATCGGTGAACTAAACTAATAAAAAAGCCTCGCAAAGCGAGGCTTTTTTATTAGGCGGATTCAGGTTTAGGCATTGATGCAGGATGTTGCAATATCTCGGCAGTTGATAAATTTTCGACCATGTCGCGAGTAATCAGACATTTGGTTACATCCTTACGCGATGGCAACTCGTACATCATGTCTAGCATCAACTGCTCGACAATACCGCGTAATGCTCTTGCCCCCGTTTTACGACGATAGGCTTCTTTGGCGATAGCCTGTACAGCATCGGGCTGAAACTCAAGCTGGACATTATCCATTTTTAAGAGTTTCTGGTACTGCTTAATCAGAGCACTACGAGGCTCAGTCAAGATTGCCATGAGGGCTTTTTCATCGAGAGGATCAAGCACAGCCGTTACAGGCACACGACCGATAAATTCAGGAATCATCCCAAACTTAACCAGATCATCGGGCTGCAAGTTTTTCAGAATCTCGGCAGTACGCTTTTCACGGGGAATCGATTCGCCCTGCTGCACAAACCCCATCGACTTTTTACCGATGCGTTGCTCGATCAGCTTTTCCATGCCCCCGAAGGCTCCACCGCAAATAAACAAAATATTTTTGGTATCAATTTGGATGCAGTCTTGATAAGGATGCTTACGTCCACCTTGGGGCGGCACATTAGCGATCGTCCCTTCTAGCATTTTCAGCAAGGCTTGTTGTACGCCTTCGCCTGACACATCACGGGTAATCGAAGTATTTTCACTCTTACGGGCAATTTTATCGATTTCATCAATATAAATAATGCCCCGCTGCGCCTCTTCGACATCGAGATCCGCAACTTGCAATAGCCGCAGTAAAATATTCTCCACATCTTCGCCGACATAGCCCGCCTCGGTGAGGGTGGTAGCATCAGCGACCGCAAAAGGCACATCTAGCATTTCGGCTAAGGTCTGCGCCAAAAGGGTCTTACCACAACCCGTAGGACCTATCAGCAAAATGTTTGACTTCTGAAGTTCAACCCCATCCTCAGACTGTCCCTTACTAGCTGACTCGATAAAGCTAAGGCGCTTGTAGTGGTTATATACAGCCACAGACAAAACCTTTTTAGCTTCGTCTTGCCCCACTACATTTTCATCGAGATAGCGTTTGATATCGCGAGGTTTGGGAATTTGGTTGAGATTGAGATTTGCCGCAGTTTTGGTTTTACGCTTTTCATTGGCAGGATCTTTACGCTGAGCAGCTTGGGGGGGAGCGCTATTAAATAGCTCCTCATCGAGGATTTCGTTACACAAATCCACACACTCATCACAAATGTATACCCCTGGTCCTGCAATTAGCTTGCGTACCTGCTCCTGCGATTTACCACAGAAGGAACATTTTAGATGAGAGTCATATTTACTGGGCATAAGCTATCTCGCTGTGGCTAGACTAGGGAGAGGACAGATGGCTGAGGGCCATTGGCATTGGTTAAAACGCGATCGATTAAACCATATTGCTGAGCTTCGGCAGGGGACATAAAGAAATCGCGCTCGGTATCTTGCTCGATCTGTTCAAGGGGCTTACCTGTATTTTCGGCTAACATCTCGTTCAGCGATCGCTTAATATACAAAATTTCTCTTGCTTGAATTTCGATATCCACTGCTTGACCTTGAGCGCCACCGAGGGGTTGGTGAATCATGATCCGTGCATTTGGTAGAGACATCCGCTTGCCCTTAGCACCAGCCGCAAGGAGGAATGCTCCCATGCTAGCAGCTAGACCCATACAAATGGTACAGACATCAGGACGGACATGGTTCATCGTGTCGAGGATCGCCATCCCTGAGTAGACAGAGCCACCGGGGGAGTTGATGTACAGATAAATGTCTTTTTCGGGATCTTCAGCTTCTAAGAATAAAAGCTGGGACATGATTAAATTGGCGCTGGTGTCATCGACTTGCGAACCCAAGAAAATAATCCGCTCTCGCAATAGGCGCGAGAAGATGTCAAATGCTCTCTCGCCTTTACCTGATTGCTCAACCACCATTGGTACAACCTGATTTTGGGTTGAAGCGATCGCGAATTGACTCGATGTTAATTGACTAGATAAAGGGAACATTCGTTTTGAATTCACCATAATTTTGACGCATTATCTCAGGCAATGCTTGAGTTTTACCATACCTATTTGAGAGCTATTATGACTCAAAAATCGTATTTGATGATGTTGTCATTCCTATTGTAATCTTTTCTGCAATCTGAATTTCTTAGCAAAGAGGGGGTGCGTTGCACCCCCTCTTTAGTTAACTAAGCTTCTTCAGATGTTGCATCAACCGTTACTACTCCATCAGCATCAATCTCTGGTTCAATGCTTTCGAGGGTTTCATCAGCTGGCGGCTTCAAAGAGCCTTGCTCAACTAGCTCGATCTCAGAATGTTCGATCAACCATGTGAGGGCATTTTCGGTCAAGATTTCTTCACGAATGACGGTTGCCAAGCGATCAGGATCGATATTTTGACCCTTGAGGGCTTCTAGCGCACCAGCAACTCTTTCGTTGAGGGTAGCTTCATCGGCAACAATTTTTTCTTGTTTGACGATTTCATCAAGGGCAACCTTACGTCTGAGGCGTTTCACAGCTTCTGGACGATTGAGGCGGCGCATTTCTTCGACCAACTCCTTGGTGAAGAGTTGCTTTGCCATCGCAGGATCAATGCGCTCTTGCAGATAGCTGGCTTGCTGTCTTACCAAGAAATCTAGTTCTTGCTGCACCAATGTCGCAGGTAAATCTACTTCGAGTTCAGCAGTGAGGGCTTCAAGGATAGCAGTTTCTTTGTTTGCCTTAGTCTTGGAATCAGCCTCATCAATAACGCGCTGTTCTAAAAGCTCACGCAATTCAGCGATCGTTTCCTTATCGCTGATGGATTTGGCAAACTCATCATCAAGGGCGGGTAATTCACGACCCTTAATTGACTTAACTGTAATTACATACTTAATTTCCTTACCGACATATTCTTCGGGGTAGTAGTCTTGGGGGAAAACTGACTCAACTTCCACCACATCGTCGATTTTTGCGCCAACCAATGCTTTGACAACTTCAGGGATAAATGCTTTTTCATCAACATCTACCTGAAAATCGTCTTCACCAGCATCAGGTAATTCTTCACCAGTTTCACGATCAAGTACTTTTAGATCAACTGTTGCGACATCATTTAATTCAATGGCGCGATCTTCGACGGGTACTAAGGTGGACTTACGCACTTGAAATTCATGTAAGGTGCGATCGACTTCCGTAAGATCGGGTTTGATTTCCTCAGCTTTAACGCTAAAACCTTGATACTTTGCAAGAGTAATTTCTGGCTCTACATCGATCGCTGCTTTAAAAGATAAATCTTGCCCAGGGATGAAGGTTTGGACAAGGGTTTCGAGATCAGTAATTAGCTGAAAGCCGCCTAGAGCTTTATCTTTTACTTCTTTATTTTCGGCGAGGGCTTCGTTTAAGGTTTTTTCTAGCAACTCTTCGAGAACATTTGCTTTGAGTCGCTGACTACCAACTTGTCTTAGTACAAGCTGTTGGGGTGCTTTGCCTTTGCGAAAACCGGGGACTTGGATCGTACGTGTCAAGTCTTTGACAACGCGATCGTATATTGCTTGAGACTTTGCCCCTTCTACTTGAATGTCAAAACCAATTTGACTAGCGGGAAGCTTCTCTAGAGTGACCTTCATTATTTAAATATGCCTAGATTAAGTATGCCTAGATTGAATATATCTAGAAATCAAAAAACATTTTTTGGTGTTTTGCCAACTTTTTAGCAAAACTGTCAGCAAGTGATAAGTTATGCCAAGTCTATAATATTACGATATCGACGCTCATATTTGTATAAAAAATAGATCGCCTAGATCGCCAAAAGATTACCAAAGCAGATGTAAAGGTGCTACAGCAAGCCACACCGAATTAGAGAAATTGCGGCTTCGCCACAATTTCTTTAATTCGATGCGTTTTGAGAGATGGTTGGCTTAGCCAACCATCTCTCAAAACGCAGAATCAAAAGCCTTGCTTAGCAAGGCTTTTGATTCTGCACTATTTACGGGGCATAAAAGTAGGACGATTATCGCTTGGTTTCTTGGATGTGACTGGCTGAGTGGCAGCAATCTGTTGGAGAGGGGTGGGAGATCCTGCCCCATCTAATAAAATTTGTAATTTTGGTCCCGTTGCTGCTAGTCGAATGGTGATCCCATCTTGTACTCGTTCTTTTTCGATGGGCTGATCGTTGATATATGTACCATTTGCACCAATATTGACGATTTCCCAATGTAGGGGATGACGGTGGATTTCGACATGGTAACGGGAAACAACTGAGCTATATAAAATAACGTCATTATCACCAGAGCGCCCAATCCGAATCACTGGCTCAGACTCAAATTTCCATGTTTGGATAGGAGTAGCCTCAATAGGATGCAGCAAGTTAAGCGTAATCACAGGCTTTCATGCAGAATTTTTACAGGGATAATCAAGATTTGACGACAAGTGCTCTACAGAATTTGCACTTTTGCAGTTTATTTCAAAAGTCTAACACTGACTTTCTCACAACTCGCTAAAATTTACGCATATCAGCAGCAAAAACCTGTGATGCATTTGCCGCCTGTGCCACAGGTTTTTGAGTTTTATATTTAATTGCGCTCAGCTATAGCAATCCTAAATGGTTTGTGGAAGTCCCCCTGCGGGGTGCGCTTCCACAAACCCAAAAATTTGCAAATGAAATAGGATTGCTATATGCAATGAGTTTTTAAGACATTCATGACAACTGTTACTATTGTTGGCTGCGGGGTAATCGGAGCATTAATTGCCTATGAACTAAGCAAGGATAGTCAGGCAAACGACCTTGATATAACTGTGATTGAGGCGAATAGTCAACCTGCTATGGGAGCAACAGGTGCTTCGTTAGGAGTTTTGATGGCGGCTTGTAGTGCTAAGGCAAAGGGGGACTTGGTCAAATTGCGTTTGGCTAGCTTAAGCAAGTACGATCGCTTAATTGCTGAGTTGACTGCTCAAACTAAACATGATCTTCTCTATAACCGTCATGGCATTTTGAGCTTGTATCGATCGCCCGACGCTGAGATGAAAGCGCGATCGCTGATCGAAATTCGCAAAGAACAGGGATTTGAGTTGCAATGGTTAGGAAAGTCTCAAATTGCTGAACAATTTCCCCAATGGCTCACAGATAGTGGTTTGCTCAGCCCTTGCGATCGCGCCCTGCATCCTCGCAAGTTTGCCCAAGCTCTGGTGGACGCGGCTACGCAAAATGGGGTGAAGTTTCATTGGAATACATCAGTTCAGAACTTAGAAGACCTATCTAGCGATCACCTTGTGATTACAGCAGGTCTTGGTTCTAATGCTCTCATTGCGCCATTGTTAAGAGAGCAGAAGCAAGATTTACTGCAACCAGTTGGTGGTCAAGCCCTGCGTGTAAAAGTCCCAAATCTCAATCTCAAAACGATTGTTCATGCTGAAAATGAGGATGGTTCAGATATTAATATTGTGCCTCTTGGAGATGATCAATATTGGCTTGGTGCAACCGTTGAGTTTGAGTACGAGCAATTACCGCGTGAGGAGAATATTGCCTTTTTGTTAGAACAGGCGATCGCATGGTGTCCTGCTTTTGCTAAGGCGGAAGTCCTAGAAACATGGGCAGGAGAACGACCTAGACCACAAGCGACAAGAGCACCCATTTTAGGATTTATCCCCAATCATCCCCAGATGTTGATCGCCACAGGGCATTACCGCAATGGGGTCATGATGGCTCCCGTCACTGCTCAAATTACCAAAGACTTACTATTAAATGGCAAAAGTGATTTACCTTGGCAACCTTTCTCACTGTAGCTGCTCTATCTGCCTGACCACAGTTAATGCTGAATAACTCACCCCTGCGGTTCCTTCTCCAGGATGAGTGGAATCACCGACTAGCCAAATGTTTTTGAGGGGAGTGCGATTAGCAAAACCGAAGGGTCCAAAGGTAGAAACACGCATTCCTACACCACCAACGATGCCGCGATCGCGTCCTGTATATCGCGCAAAGGTCTGGGGTGTAGCAGCTTCTACATGGATAATGGTTTGCTCATTGAGATGGAAGTAGGCACTCAACTGAGCGATCGCTCGTTCTGTAAATTTCTGTTTGAGAGTTAGGTAGTCATTATCTCCATACCAAATTGCTGCATCCGTAAATTCTGAAGCGATTATTGTTGCCTTGCCTTCAGGAGCACGTCCATCGCCTTCCTTGCTCACTGAGACAAATAGAGAATGGGGTTTATCAATAGGGGAACCTTCATATGCTTCCAAAAACTGCAAATGTGGTGGGCAGTCTTTGGGAATAGCGGCGCGATCTACTCCCAAATAAACGACAAAAGCAACGGAAGCAGGTTTGAGATGATTTACCCTCTGAGCATAACCCTTAGGAGTTGCATCGCCTAAAAGCTGCACAAAATTATTCACCGTCACATTTGCCACAACATGATCCGCCTCATCCCAAAAAGTTTCTGCTGTTTTGAGACTTTCCACCTTTACCTTTTTCCTTTTTCCTTTTTCCTTAATCTCGCTAACCCGATGCTGCATTAACACTTTTCCTCCATCTCGCTCAATACTTGCAACAAGGCGATCGCTCAATACCTGCATACTACCTTGGAGATGGAATAGCCCTAAAGGGGTTTGGGAAACTGCTAGTGCAGTTGCAGCATAGAGTAAAGCTGTTTCTTCAGCGTTGACCTGTGAATAGAGTTTTAACTGTAAATCGAGAAAGGTGCGTAATCTTTTGTCATTGGCTAATCCAAAACCACGTAAGGCATCACCCACTGTCGAAAAGGTATAGGGAACTGTTGCTAAGGTATCGATGCGTAAGGCTTTAATTAACTGCCATGCATCCCATAGATTGCGTGGTGGCAAAATCGGATCACGACTCTGGAATCGCCAACTACGCCAAAATAAGTCTTCGAGAAATTGCCAAAATGGTTCGCTATTGGGAAATTGTCTTTGACGCTCGTGTTTCCACTTTTGGCGATCGCGCCAGACATTAATCGGTTCGCTTTCATCGGGTAAAAATACGGCACAGGCTGGATCGCAATGGGTTGCTTCGGGAAGTTCAATTTCTAACTCACGAAAAATGCGATCGTGAATACCGCCAGATTCTAATCCTGCCACCTGTGTCGCGCCTACATCAAAGGTAAAGCCTCTTCGCTTAAATGTTGATGCACAACCACCTGCAACTAGAGCGAGATCGTAAACAATCACTTCGTAGCCCCGCTTCGCCAATAAAGCTGCTGCCGTTAAGCCACCGATTCCCGCCCCAACTACAATTATTTTCTGTTTGTTTTTACTGAGCACTTGAGATCGCTTAATTGATAAGTCCTCACCTAGTTTAAGCGATCGGCATATTGTCTATATCTATCTAAGTGGAGGGTTTCAAGAATTATTCATCAGCAAAAAAATCGGAATCAATTTTTTTAACTTCATACTGTGAAATGACTGATACGCCTAAATTATAATCAATCATATATTGCGTTAATTGTTCACCATCTAATAACACAATTTTAGTGTCTTTCATGTTGTTGGCATATTCTTGAGCTTCTCTTGAAAAACTAGAAGTCGTTATAAATACACCTTTTTTTGCACCCTGCCCCGCTAATGCGCCAACAAACTTTTGAATTTCAGGACGACCAACCGTTCCCTCCCATTTTTTAGCTTGGATATAAATTGCATCTAACCCAAGACGGTCTTCTTTAATAATTCCATCAATACCTTCATCACCACTTCTGCCAATAGCTTTTCCTGCATCTTGGATAGATCCACCATAACCCATTTTGACCAATAGTTTTACCACTAATCGTTCAAAAAAGTCAGGTGAACATTCTTTCACAAGAGTCAACAGATCTTGAGCTAAAGCTAACTTCAACTTCTGATAAGCGGAAGCTAAAGCCTCTTCTGGAGTGATTTGTTCAGTTAAATTGTCTTGCGGAGCTAAACTAGAATTCCCAGATGTATTAGCACCTGCAAATGCCACATATTCAGGAAACTGCTTAAGAAATTTGGCATTAATTTCTGTCGGATTATTTCTAAGGACTTCTTTGCCACGATCCGTAATTTGAAAGATTGCACGACGTGGAGATTCTAATAATCCTGCTTTGATCAAATGTGTTTTTGTCCAACCAACACGATTATCAAAGGTAGGTTGTTGCCCGCTAGGGAGTAACTCTTTCCTATCATCATCAGACAGCTTAAACAACTTTGCTAAATATTCCACACTATCTCTAAAAGAATGCTCTTTCCCATCGCTAGCCAGTTGCATTAATGGAAGCATAATTGATTGAAAATCTGGAATTGACATCTTAAACACATGAAATTCAAGCAATATATTTAGGATATACCACTGATAGAATAATAGACTCAATTTAGCTACTAAAATCATGAAGACTATTAAAAAATGGTAAGGCAAAGTAAATTTGGGGCAACAAACTATTAAATCAAAAAATATTCTGCTTTGCTAAGTTAGCTTAAAGATTATTAGGAATGAGCAGAAGTTACAATTTAGACAATGATAGTATTGTTTAATTTTATTATATGAACTTAAATTCTTAGGAGTAAAAATGTCAACAATATCCCTAAACGAAGCTCAAGTTAAACTTCAAGATCTGATTAATGAGGTTTCACAATCTCATGAGCCTATAATGATTTCAGGATCAACCTCTAATGCGTTCTTAGTATCTGAAGAAGATTGGAAGGGAATTCAAGAAACAATCTATTTACTTTCAATTCCTGAGGTAGGCACTTCAATTTTACAAGGTTTAGCAACTCCCATTAGTGAATGTAGCGAGACACTAGAATGGTGAAGTGGAAATTGGTATACACAAAGCAAGCTCAAAAGGATGCTAAGAAAATTGCTGCAACTAATCTCAAAGATAAGGTTACTGAACTTTTAGCCATAATTCAGGTAAATCCATTCCAAAATCCGCCACCCTATGAAAAGTTAGTTGGTGATTTAGCTGGTGCATATTCCCGCAGAATCAATATCCAGCATCGACTTGTTTATCAGGTGATCGAATCAGAGCAAACCATTAAAATAATCAGGATGTGGACACATTACGAGTAAGCGCGATCGCTATAATAGTTAAGCAAGATTGTAGTTAAAAGCATTACAATTTAACGCACTAGATATATTTGCCAAAAAGCATCTCAAAAGCACCCGTTATGACTGCAACCGCCACCAAGACAACAACCAAAACACAATACGAAGCTGTCATTGGACTAGAAACTCACTGTCAGTTGACCACGAACTCCAAGATATTTTGTAACTGTTCAACCCAGTTTGGCGCAACCCCAAATACTAATGTTTGCCCTGTTTGTCTCGGAATGCCGGGGGTGTTGCCCGTACTTAACGAAAAAGTTTTGGAATACGCAGTCAAGGCTGGACTAGCACTAAATTGTCAAATTGCCCCCCATAGCAAATTCGATCGCAAACAATATTTTTATCCTGACCTTCCCAAAAACTATCAAGTCTCTCAATACGACTTACCGATCGCAGAACATGGCTGGCTGGAAATCCAATTAGAAGATGGCAGCACGAAGCGTATTGGCATTACCCGCCTACACATGGAAGAGGATGCAGGCAAGTTAGTCCATGCAGGTAGCGATCGCCTCTCAGGTTCTAGTCACTCCCTCGTAGATTTCAATCGTACAGGTGTACCTTTGTGCGAAATCGTCTCGGAACCAGATATGAGATCGGGAGCAGAAGCGGCTGCCTATGCTCAAGAACTGCGACGGATTATGCGCTACCTTGGTGTTTGCGATGGCAATATGCAAGAAGGTTCGCTACGTTGTGACGTAAATATCTCTGTGCGTCCTATCGGACAAGAGAAGTTCGGCACGAAGGTAGAAATCAAAAATATGAACTCCTTTAATGCCATTCAAAGAGCGATCGATTTTGAAATTAATCGTCAAATAGAAGCTCTTGAGTCTGGTAGTGAAACCATCAAACAAGAAACTCGCCTTTGGGAAGAAAATAGTCAACGCACAATCAGTATGCGTTCTAAGGAAGGAGCTAGTGACTATCGCTATTTCCCTGAGCCTGACTTGATGGCGATCGAAATTCCCTTAACGACTTTGGAGAAATATCGTTCCGAACTTCCCACGCTTCCTGTGGCAAATCGTCATCGCTATCGCGATGAGTTTGGACTGACTCCCTACGATGCCGCTCTGATTGCCGACGATCGCAGTATTGCTGAATTCTTTGATGCAACAATTTTGACTGGTGCAGAACCTAAGCAAGTGTTTAACTGGGTGATGGGCGACATTACCGCCTATCTCAATGAGAATAAGCTCAAGATTGGTGACATCGCGCTTACTCCTGCGATTTTAGGCGAAATGATTGCTTTAATTGCCGATGGTACGATCAGCAGTAAAATTGCGAAGGACATCTTGCCTGAATTAATCGTCAAGGGTGGATCAGTCAAAGAACTTGTTGCATCTAAAGGTTTAACAGTTCTTGCGGGTGCGGAACTAGAGAAAATCATTGATGAGATTATTGCTGCGAATCCGAAGGAAGTGGAGCAATATAAAGCTGGTAAAACCAAGCTCTTAGGCTTCTTTGTCGGTCAAACCATGAAGAAAACCCAAGGACGCGCCGAACCTCAATCTACTAATAAATTGATTGCCGATAAATTGGCAGGATAAAGAAAGGCGGCGCAATGCGCCGCCTTTCTTTATTAAATTCCTATTTTTGTACAAGGAATCTGAAGTGGCAAAAGATATTTACCATAATGCTGTAAGAACAGCTTTAGAAAAGGATGGATGGTTGATAACTAATGATCCTTTGACCTTAAAAATAGGTCGTCGCAAAGCTCTAGTAGATTTAGGCGCGGAAAAACTATTGGCAGCAGAAAGGGAAGGTCAAAAAATTGCTGTAGAAATTAAGAGTTTTCTTAACCCATCACCGCTTCATGATTTAGAACAGGCTGTAGGACAATTTGTACTATACTCCAAGGTTTTAGCACAACAGGAGCCTGACAGGATACTATATTTAGCAATAACACGCCTAGTTTTTAGTGAGATTTTCTCAGAAGAAATTGGTCAACTTATGCTCAGCGAGACTGACTTGAGACTAATCATATTTGATCCCAATAAGGAGGAAATAGTCCAATGGAAACTCTAACTGAATATCAAAGTTTGTTACGAAAAATACTTGAGAAGTATACTCAGATACCCTACAGATATGGTGACATTACTACCACATTAATTATTAGTGAAGACCATAACCACTTTTTGTTAATGGATCAGGGCTGGGAAAAAGGATTACGGGTGCATGGTTGTTTATTTCATGGTCAGATTATTAACGATAAAATCTGGATTCATTATGATGGAATAGAAGATAGCGTAACTGAAGATTTGGTTGCTGCTGGTGTTCCTAAAGAGAGGATTGTTTTAGGATTTTATCCACCTGATGTAAGAGTACATACAGGTTATGCTGTTGTTTAGAAAAGATAACTAATTGTATAGCAGTGTAAGAGATAGATAGGACAAATCAAAACCCAAATAAGTGAAGGCGGCACGAAGTGCCGCCTTCACTTAGGTGTTGAGCTTAAAGTTCTGTAGATTCTTGGTTTAGTTAAGTAATTTCTACTAGAGGTTAAAGAAACTACTAATTGAATTCAAATATAAAGGCTCATTGGTGGCGGCATTATTGTTATGTCCGCCATTGGGAATGAAAACAATTTGTTTTTTGGTTGGTGTTGCATCGTATAAGCGCTGACTCATCATGGGGGGAATCAACTCATCGGCAGTACCATGAATATAGAGGACAGGTATAGCTAGCGATCGCACCTTAGCGATCGAATCAAAACGCTGATGAATTAATAGATCAATGGGGAAAATGCGATATTTGGGATCGAGTTGCGCCATGTCGCTCATCGAGGTAAATGAAGCATCTACAATCATGCCCAAGGCATCAGGATGTTTCAGCGCAAGATCGATCGCGATCGCACCACCTAGGGAATGCCCATAAATCATGATTTGATTTGGTTTGTAACCCTTTTCGATTAGATAGTCCCATGCTGTTTGGGCATCGGCATAAACTGAGGACTCAGTGGGGAAATCACCCTCACTTCTGCCATAGCCACGATAATCAATTACTAAGACCGAAAATCCCATTCGCATGAGGCGATTTGCGTGCTTGGCATTAGCACTAATATTTTTACCCTTACCATGCAGATACAAGATCACTTTGCGATCGCTAAGATTACTACTCTGAACCTGTTTGGCATTGGGTAGCCACCAGCCATGAATATTTTCACTTGTGCCATCGGTCTTTTTGACAGGAATTAAGACATCCTCATATTTCGCATTAAACTTGGCTGGCGTGGTCGTCAGTTCTTTTTCAGGAGAAAATACCAGTCTTGTTTGTCCAAACCATAGCCCTGCACAAACTGAACCATAAAAACTAGCGATCGCGATGCCTGTGATCGCGACGGGACGCAACCAATTTTTAGGCGATCGGGTTTGAGTTTGCTGATTTTGTGCTGATTCTAAAGATGATTCAGTCATGGGATTAATTTGCTGGATTTACCTATGAAACCGATGTTAAGGGTACTGTACCTATGGTACTGAATAGAGAGAGATGATGGGCGACGCTTCGCTTCGCCCATCATCTCTTAACTAGGTCAAGCATTGCTATAGTCTCAAAGATCAGGTTTGACTAAAAATATTGCATATTTGCACTATTGCTGTAATATAGTAAAGCACTTAACTGAAAAGCTAAATTGCAGTTGCGGTCATGGTGGAATGGTAGACACGCCATCTTGAGGTGGTGGTGGCGAAAGCTGTGAGAGTTCGAGTCTCTCTGACCGCATAATAAAAATCATAAAAAAAGAGCGCTCAGCGCTCTTTTTTTATTGCTCGTATAGTAGCCTTAAATTTTAGTTTATTCAATCCTTAACCTCATGTCCCGCCAAGTCAACTGTCAAGAAGAATGTACTAATGGCTGTATCCTCGGAGATCAATGCCCAAATTTAGAGTACTTAGCCAAAGCACGTAAGCTTTTACAAGAAACCTCCATTGATAAGTTGATCGAAATTTCCGATTCGCGATTTTTACCACCAGATGCCCCTGCTGCTAAATAAATCAATCCACGAAAGTGATGTCACACTTTCGTGGATTAAAAATCAAACCCAGCAAGGGTTTCTAAAACTAAAAATGGCTACGCCATTTTTAGTTTTGGTATAAGAAAAGCCACACAAAGCGCGACTTTTCTTATTTGAGCTTTTCCTTGGCTTGTTTCCAGAGATTGTCTAACTCCTCGGTAGTAAAGCTATCTATGGGGCGATCGCTTAAAGTCTCAATCGTTTCTAGACGCTGAATAAACTTACGATTTGTGGATTGCAACGCCTCCGAGGGATCAAGGTCATACCAACGTGCCACATTAATCAGCGTAAATAATAAATCACCTAACTCCGCCTGTTGATTTTCCTTTGATTCATGTTCTAGGGCATGGCGCAACTCATCTAACTCCTCATGAAACTTTGCCCAAACTCCATCGGCATTGTCCCACTCAAAGCCATTAGCAGCAGCTTTCTGGGAGATTTTCATACCAGCCGTTAATGGTGGTAGCGATCGCGCATAGCGTTTGAGTTTGTAACTCAGCTTTTGGGTTGCTGCCAAATCTTCACCCTTTTCCTCAGCCTTGATCTTTTCCCAATTTTGATAAATTTCCTCCATATTTTCGGCTTTCACATCACCAAAGACATGGGGGTGGCGACGAATTAGCTTTTGGGCAATCCCCTCGGCAACTTCGGCGATGCTAAAGTCCTGCGATTCACTGGCGATTTGTGACTGCAATACCACCTGTAGCAATAAGTCACCTAACTCCTCCGCGATCGCCTTTTTATCGCCGCCCTGAATCGCATCGACGACCTCATAGGCTTCCTCGATGATATAGGGGATCAAGCTTTCAGGAGTTTGCTCCAAATCCCAAGGACATCCGCCATCAGGCGATCGCAACTTTGCCACCACATCGATCAAATGTTGCAGTGCAACCAAGTTAGCCGAAGAATCAAAACTCATAGGATTTGTAAGATTTGTTTAATGTTAAGAAAAGTAACAAAATGCTATATTGTTTAGTATAAAAATAAATGCCTTTACGAAAATATATATAGCGCTGATAATGCTGCTAGACACTTACCTACATGAGTAATACCGCCAGCCCAGATCCTGAAATGCTCAGACAACTTCTAGAACCTTTGCTAGAAGACTTTACCTATTGGTTTGATCGTGCTCAGAAACTGCTTGCTAATGAACGCATCACTTTCTTAACTGAGGTAGAACAGCAAAACTTGTTGGCACAAGTTGAAAATGCTCTTAAAGAGGTTAGTGCCGCAACCTCTCTGTTTCGAGCTACAGGACATCAGATTGGGGTAGATATGGCAGCAATGAAACCTTGGCATAAACTACTTATGGAGTGTCAGAGCGTAGGGATGCGTTACTATCGTAATCAGTCAAATTAAAATTTTTACTCCTGATCTGCTAGCCTCACGCGGCGATCGCTTATAAAAAACTTTGTTATCACAACCTTGAGAACGTAGATTTTAGACATTCTTAGATCCGCGTTTGATATCTGCCCAATCTTCAAATCTAGACCCACTCACTCATTTTATATACTTTTTTAGGAAAGCAGACATGGTACAAATCATCTACATACTCGCTTTTACTATCCTCTCCATTTTTGCGATCAGCAATCTCATCCGTAGCATGATATCGCTTTCTCAAAATGATGCTCGTAGCTATCAAGACAATCGCCGCCGTGTATCTCCCCAATTTGCTCATCCTGAATTATGGGACAAAGATGGTAAGTATATCGATGAGCCATTAATGGTAATTAAATCAATTAATGTTGATGATGCGCGTTCTCGACTTGATGCTCTCTACAATTCTTCTCCTAATGGCGAAAAATCATAGATTTATCAAAAAATTTATCAAAATTAAGCCTCATTGTATGAGGCTTAATTTTTCTTGTGTATGGTATTGAGGCGTAAATGACCCATAGTTTATTAGTTTGTACTACCTGTGCGAGTACTTGGCAAAACGGCAAAAAGGTAGGTGTGAGTGGTGGCGAAATGCTACTCAAGGAAATTTCTCAGTTACATCAAGATTGGGATCGGCGATCGCAATTTGCCATCCGTCCTGTGTCCTGTATGAGTGCTTGTAGTCATGCCTGTGTGGTTACTTTTGCCTCTGAGGGTAAGTACTCCTATTTATTCGGTGATTTACCCATCGATAATGACAATATTCTCAATACTGCCTCAGCGATTTTGTCCTGTGCAGAGATATATAGCGATCGCGCTGATGGGATGCTGGCATGGAAAGAGCGTCCTGAACCTCTTAAAAGTGGTGTAATTGCTCGTATTCCACCGCTACAAGATAGTTAAGAATTAAGTGGGAGTTCTACTAAAAAAGCCTTAAAATCAGGGAGTATAACGAGATTCTGATAATGTAGACACATTAATCTATATATTCAAAGACACAAAAATTCCCCTTTATAACCACCCATGCAAGGCACGCTCAGAGAAATTGACGTATACACTATTATTCACCTGATTGAGCTTGGGCAGCGAACTGGCGAGTTATTGATTGAGTCAACCGCAGGGAAGTTTTGGTTTTTATTTTTTAGTCGTGGTGAGTTGATCTATGCAACTGATACTAATAGTAATCTGACTAGACTGCGAGATTACTTACATGGTCTAGGTTTAGAACACGCGATTGATCGATTAGCCACCTCCAAGCTAGGGATTAATGTCTTGGAATATGGACAAATTTGGTCACTGCTAGAATCCAACATTCTCAATCCTGCTCAGGCGAAGTCAATTATTGAAAGTACAATGCGTGAGGTACTTTTTGAGATTCTGAGTCTTTACCAAGGCACATTTGTTTTTGAAATTAGCCCTGCCCTGACACCAAGATTAACCCACCTCAAATTTTCTCAAATCAGTGCTGAATTTTCGCGACAGTTACAGACATGGCAGCAGTTTTATCCATTTATCCAGTCGGTTAATCAATGTCCCGTAATGCTATCCAATGATGCGTTGCCACACTTAAGTACTTGGATTGATGGCAAAACTACTATTCGCCAGTTATCCCGATATTCAGGATTAGATATATGCAAAGTTGGTCAGGCGATTTATGAGGCGATCGCTACTGGAGAGGTTACAGTTCCACCTTTAATGCTTAACGTCTTACCACAAGCTAAGGTGGAATCGCCACGGATTTTATGCGTTGACGATAGCATGACGATTTGTCGTGCTGTGGAATATATTTTGCATAATCATGGTTATCAGGTTACGGCAGTTTCTAGTCCTATTAAGGCTTTAAGTGTGATCTTTCAATATAAGCCTGATCTAGTTTTGTGTGATATCACTATGCCAGAGATAGATGGCTATGAGCTATGTGGAATGCTACGCCGCTCCAGTGCTTTTGCCAAGATTCCAATTATCATGCTAACGGGGAAAGATGGCTTTATCGATCGCGTTAAAGCGCGGATGGTTGGCGCGACAGAATACCTTACTAAACCCTTTGGGGAAAAGGAGTTATTAACAACCATCGAGAAACATAGCAAACGCTAAACATAATTTTTGCTAGAGTTATTGCTTTGTCAAAGGTGGAGCAATAACTCTTTTTGGTTAAGCTCGTAATTTTTACAAGACGAGAATTAAAAGCCTTGCTAAGCAAAGCTTTTAATTCTCGTCTTGATAGAGAATTTGCTACGCAAACCATCTATCAAGACAATTTTAAGCGTGTTATGTACAATGCTTGAAAAGTGTTATATAGCAATCCTCAATGGTTTGTAGAAGCGTACCCCAAAGGGAGTGTGCTTCCACAAAACCAAAAATCCACAAATTATTTAGAACTGTTATACACAAACATTAAGTTATATTAAGTCAGATTTAAGATTAACTTAACGATTTACATGCGTTTCAAGTATATTTACTTCTAAAAAATCGATTCTTAACCTTGATATAAACGCAACTTTAACTTGATCTCCTAGGCTTAAACCAAGTTGTGAGGGTTTACTTTGGAAGTTATTTTAGAGTTGATTAAAGCAATTACAGCAACGATGCTGTTACTTCTGTTAGGCGACTTTTTTTCAACATTTTTCTATCATGTACCTGAGCATGTATTTGGCAAGTTTCACAGCATTGTGCATCATGGTAAAAATCGTAGCTTTCTCCATTATGCTGTTTTAACCAGAAATCCTCTCGTGTTACTAGATGGTATTTTAGGTGCTGTTCCCTATTTCATATTTACACCTTGGCTATGGCAATTGTCGCCAGTAGGAACGGTTATTGGACTTTTACTAGGTGAGTTTCATGTAGTATGGCGACATGTTTCTATTCTGGAATGGAAAACACCTGAACCTATTAAAGCTTTTTGTGATTTCTTCTTTATCACTACTCCAGAAAGACATTGGCTCCACCACCAAAATGCTTTTGCAGCTTTCGGAGATATTTTCTCATTCTATGAGTACCCTGCGGAAAAGTGGTTGTTATTCTTACGCTTTGTCCGTCGCAAGTTTAAGCAATTAAACCAAGAGGTTTCACTGAACTAATTCACCAATATAATTAACTGGTTGTTATTAAGTGTAAAACCAAGAAACTGTTGCATACTCAAATTCTATGCAACAGTTTTATAATAATTTTTATTTAATTTCTTCCCCTTATAGCTCAATATACTAAATATTTCTATGGTAGTTTTAGTTGTTGAGCAGGAGTGAAAAATTGGCGTGTAACTAGAGTCGTTAATATTAAGGCTGTGATGAGATTAGCTGTAGTAATAGCGAATAAAATTACTAGCTGGTAGCGCACTGCTAATAATGGTGATGTACCACTTAAAATTTGTCCTGTCATCATTCCAGGTAAAGATACAACGCCAGCTACCATCATCACGTTAATCGTGGGAATCATGGCGGCTCTAATGGCATCGGTTTGATAGTTAGAAATTGCCTGTTGTGGGGTTGCACCTAAACATAAATGGGTTTCGATTTCCCGCGATCGCTTGACTAAATCCTGTGTAAATCTCTCGGCAGCGATCGCTGCACCATTCATCGAATTACCTAAGATCATGCCTGCGAGGGGAATTAGATATTGCGGTGAATACCAAGTATCGGGCTGAATCACTAAGAAAGTGGTGTAGGCAAGAATCGCGAGAGTACCAACAATTACCGATATCCACATAATCGGCAGAACGTAAGGTACTTTTTCACGCACACGGTTTTTGGCTTCACGGGCTGCCATTAGGCTCATTAAGAAAATGATGAAGAGAATGACGACGGGCTGCTTGATCTCAAATACGGCATCTAGCAAAAATCCCACCACAATCAATTGAATGATGCTGCGAAAAGTGGCGATGATTAAATTCTTAGCGATGTCTAATTTTTGCCAAACCGAGAAACTAGTAGCGATCGCAATCATACCGATCGCGATCGCCATTTTCGGAATATTCAGATCAATGACAGTGGTCATGAGTAATTCACCGTAGAAGATTGCAGCACTTCTATTATCCACAGATATCCCTAGAAATAAGAAGCCTCGCTTAGCGAGGCTTCTTATTTCTAGGATTGCAATGCTGCTAAGGTTTGGGAACCGAGGACTCCATCTACAGGCAAGCCATAAAAGGCTTGGGCTTTTTTGATCGCAGCCGTAGTTCGGGAACCTTGAATACCATCGATCGCACCATCATAAAAACCTAAATTGCTTAGGAGAGTTTGACCTTGCTTAATGGAATTATCGGAAACATTACTACTA